>JAHJSJ010000098.1 GCA_018830415.1 Alphaproteobacteria bacterium
ATCGCCTATGAATTTGCCGAATGGGACCGGATCAGGGATTAGGGTCAGAGAATGCCGCGAAGCGCGCGGATTAATTGCCGGGCGAAGGAGTGGTATTGATCCCGCCGGCATCCTTCAGCGTGTTGGCGCTTTCACGAGCGGCTTTTGCCACGGCATCCCACTGCGCTCTGGTCCGGCAGACCCGCTGCCCCACCCGCGTTCCGGTTAACGCGATTTTACGGCACACCATTTCATCGTCCTTCGCCTCGGCCTCCACCTTGGATGGCTCGCTGGAAGATTTCGTATCGTTCTCCTGACTTCCGTCGAATTGGGCCAAACCGGGGGTTAAAGCCGTTGTGGACGCAAGCAGAACCAGGGTCGCCGACAGGGCGTGAAAATTACGCAACTAATGTCTCCTTTGTTGCGTCCGCTAACATGCAAACAGAGCGCGGGCAACCTGCGCACTTTATACCAGCGCGCTGAGATGCTGACGCATCAAGTGCTGGAAATGCTCAAGCCCCGTGTCGACATCAGTATCAAGCGCTCCCCAAACGCGAAAGGGCGGCCCCAAAGGGCCGCCCCATGCAAAGCGATTGGCGTGAAGTCTGCGGATCAGCGCGAGTAGAATTCGACCACCAGGTTCGGTTCCATCGTCACCGGGTAAGGCACTTCGTCGAGCTTGGGCACGCGGGTGAAGGTCACCTTGTCCGTGCCATCGGGCATGACGTAATCGGGGATGTCGCGTTCAGCCAGGCTTTGCGCTTCGATCACCAGCGCCATTTCCTTGGCCTTGCTGCCCAGGCTGATGACGTCGCCCACCAATACGCGGCGTGAGGCGATGTTGCACTTCACACCGTTCACATAAATGTGGCCGTGGCTGACAACCTGACGCGCCGAGAAGATCGTCGGCGCAAACTTGGCGCGATACACCACCATGTCGAGCCGCTGTTCGAGCAGGCCAATCAGGTTCTGACTGGTATCGCCCTTCATCCGCGACGCTTCGAAATAGGTGCGCTTGAACTGCTTTTCGGTGACGTCGCCGTAATAGCCTTTCAGCTTCTGCTTGGCGCGAAGCTGAAGACCAAAATCGCTCATCTTGCCCTTGCGACGCTGGCCATGCTGGCCGGGGCCGTAGGCACGCTTGTTCACCGGAGAATTGGGCCGACCCCAGATGTTTTCGCCCATCCGACGGTCAAGTTTATACTTGGCGCTTTTGCGCTTCGACATAAGTCGTATCCTTCAATTTTGCTGGCCCACCCCATCGGTGAGCGTTCAACCCGGTATCGCACCGCCAGACCGATATGTCTGACGCGGCCACTGCTTCACCGGGGTGCAGGGCCAATTGCGAAGGCGCGCGCATAGCAGGATGGGGCGCAAGGTCAAGTCTTGTCGCGGGTGCAATCACTCCCGCCGGGTGCGGCTCAGCGTGGTGAGGATGCCGCGCAAGGTGCGCACCTCCAGATGGTTCCAGCCCGGTTTCGTCAGCATCCCGCGCAAGGTGCGGTGGGTCGTTTCTGCGCGGCCTTGGGGCAGGAAGTAGCCGCGCGGTTCAAGCAATTCCTCAAAATGCGCGATCAGCCCGTCAAGTTCTTCCTGCGGGGCGGGGGGCAGCACCTCTTCGACCGTGGGCTGCACCAGCGCCGCATCCGCGCCCGCCAGTTCGCGCCCCATCCGCGACCATTCATAGGCCACCAGAATCACCGCCTGCGCCAGATTGAGCGACGGGAACTCAGGGTTGATCGGCACCGTGATGATATTGCGTGCCAGCGCCACGTCTTCGGTTTCCAGCCCGGATCGTTCCGGCCCGAACAGGATCGCATGGCGCCCGGCCAGCGTGTGCACCTGCCGCCCGGCCTCATCGGGGCCGATCACCGGTTTGGTCACGCCGCGTTTGCGCACCGTGGTGGCGTGGACATGGGCGCAATCGGCGACAGCCTCGGCAGTAGTGGCATAGACCCTGGCCTGTTCCAGAACGATGTCCGCCCCTGCAGCAGCCGGGCCAGCCGAAGGATTGGGCCAGCCATCACGCGGAGTCACCAGCCGCAGCTCTGTCAGCCCGAAATTGAGCATCGCGCGCGCCGCCTTGCCGATATTTTCACCCAGTTGCGGGCGTACGAGCACGATCACCGGGGTGTTGAGGCTGCCTGTCCTGTCAGTTTTTGGCACGTCAGTCCCTCGCCGCGTCCTGCACGGTGCTGGCGAATTCCTCGAAATCGCGCGCTTCGGAGAAATCGCGGTAGACGCTGGCAAAGCGGATATAGGCAACCGAATCGATCTGGCGCAGGCCTTCCATTACCAGCTCGCCAATATGCGCCGATGGCACCTCCGCCTCGCCTGAGGTTTCGACCTGGCGCTGAATGCCTGAGATCAGCTGATCGAGCCGTTCCTGTTCAATCCCGCGCTTACGACAGGCAAGCGCGACCGAATGTTCCAGTTTCGACCGGTCGAACGGTTCACGGCGGTCTCCGGATTTGACCACCACCACTTCGCGCAGTTGCACCCGTTCAAAGGTGGTGAAGCGCGCCCCGCAAGACGAACACTGCCGCCGCCGCCGGATCGAGGCATTATCCTCGGTCGGGCGGCTGTCTTTTACCTGACTATCATCATGGGCACAAAAGGGGCAGCGCATTCAGATGGTTACTTCTTGATCCGCTGGTAGAAGGCAAAGCCTGCGCCAACAGCAAGACCAATCGGCCACGACACCACCGGCAGGATCATCCCGGCGACAGCGCCAATCGCCGCGCCGGTCAGCACCGGCTTGGTCGAGGGATGGTGGACGCCTTCCTTGGCCATGCCAGAGATTTCAGCCTTGGCATCTTCGACCCAATCGGGGGTTTTGCGGGGATCAGACTCGCTCATGGTCGGCGCCCTTTCACAGGCCGGGATAGACGGGGAAGGCGGCGCACAGTGTGCTGACCTGCTGGCGCACGCTTTGTTCGATCTGCGCATCGCCTTCGGGGCCGTTTTTGGCCAGTCCATCAACCACTTCGGCGATCAATTTGCCAATGGTGCGGAACTCCTCCGGGCCGAAACCGCGGGTGGTGCCCGCAGGCGTGCCGAGCCGGATGCCGCTGGTGACAAAAGGCGATCGGGTGTCGAACGGGATGCCGTTCTTGTTGCAGGTGAGCCACGCCCGGTCGAGGCCCTTTTCGGCGTCCTTGCCGGTCACGTCTTTTGCGGTGAGATCAACCAGCATCGAATGGTTATCGGTGCCGCCGCTGACAATCCGCAACCCGTTGTCCTCAAGGCTGGCGGCAAGCGCGCGGGCGTTTTCGACGACGCGGTGGGCGTAGGCGCTGAAGCTCGGATCGAGCGCTTCCTTGAACGCGACCGCCTTGGCCGCGACGATATGCATGAGCGGGCCGCCTTGCAGGCCGGGGAACACTGCCATGTTGAGCGGCTTGGTGTACTTCTCGTCATTCCACAGGATGATGCCCGAACGCGGACCGCGAAGGCTCTTGTGCGTGGTCGAGGTAACGATGTCGCAATGCGGGAAGGGCGAGGGGTGCGCGCCGCCTGCGACGAGGCCCGAGATGTGGCTCATATCGCACAGCAGCACCGCGCCGACTTCGTCAGCGATGGCGCGGAAAGCGGGGAAATCCCACGTGCGCGAATAGGCCGTGCCGCCGCAGATAATCAGCTTGGGCCGGTGCTCGCGCGCGGTGGCGGCAACCGCGTCCATGTCGATCCGCTCATCATCCTGACGCACGCCGTAAGACACCGGGTTGAACCACTTGCCGCTCATGTTGACCGGCGATCCGTGGGTGAGGTGCCCGCCGGAGTTCAGGTCCAGCCCCATGAAGGTATCGCCCGGATTGAGCAGCGCGAGGAACACCGCCTGATTCATCTGCGAGCCGCTGTTGGGCTGCACATTGGCGAAATTGCACCCGAACAATTGCTTGGCGCGCTCAATTGCCAGCGTTTCGACCACATCGGCGTAATCGCAGCCGCCATAGTAACGCTTGCCCGGATAGCCCTCGGCATATTTGTTGGTGAATACAGAACCGGCAGCTTCGAGCACCGCGCGGCTGGCGATGTTTTCCGACGCGATCAGTTCGATCTTGTCGCGCTGGCGGGCGAGCTCCTTGCCAATCGCAGCGGCGATTTCGGGATCGGCGGCGGCAAGATCGTCATGCCAGAACCCGGCCATAGGGGAACCGGCGCGGGCGGAGAAATCAGCAGGAGCGGTGCTCATTGATGGGTCTCGATATGGTCGGGCAGGAACGGAGGC
>JAHJSJ010000099.1 GCA_018830415.1 Alphaproteobacteria bacterium
CATCGCAACGTTTCGCTGAGCACGGCGCCGCGATCGAGCAGAACACCGTCGGGATCACACAAAACGCCGCCGCGACCGAGGCCCTGCGCGGGCGGCTCGGCGATATCGACAAATACAACCTCAAAAGCACCACCAATGTCTATTTCGACACTGGCAAGTCAGCACTGACCCCCGGCGCGCGGGCCGAACTTTGTGCAGCAGCGCAAGAGGCCAACACGAACGAAAATTCGCTGATGCTGGTGCTGGGCTACACCGATTCCACCGGCTCGCAGGAAGTCAACCAGACGCTCAGCGAAAAGCGCGCCGCCGCCGTCGTCAATCACCTGCAACAGGTGTGCAAATGGAAGCCATACCGGATGCTGACCCCGACCGGGATGGCGACCGCAGACCCGGCCGCTGACAACACCACCGCCGCCGGACGTGCGCAGAACCGCCGCGTTTCGGTCAATGTGCTGGTGAGCAAGGCGCTCGACGAGCAGTAAGCACAAACAGGGCTGGGGCGGGCCTTTCGGGGCCTGCCCTACCCGCCCGCGTGGTAGAAATCATAGACCTTGCGCGCCACTGCGGCGCTGACACCGGGCGCGCGCTGCAGGTCTTCGAGCGCTGCGGCGCGAACCTTGCTGGCGGTGCCGAAATGCAGCAGCAGCGCGCGCTTTCGCGCCGGGCCGATGCCCGGGATCTCGTCCAGCGGCGACGCCGTGATCGCCTTTGACCGCTTGGCCCGGTGCGCGCCGATGACATAGCGGTGCACTTCATCGCGCAGGTTTTGCAGATGGAACAATAGCGGCGAATTGACTGGCAGCATCTTTTCGCGCCCATCGGGAAAATGGAACACCTCGCGCCCGTCGCGCCCGTGGTGTGGCCCCTTGGCGACGCCGACAACCGCAATGTCGTCAGCGATCCCGATTTCTTCCAGCACCCGCATGACGCTGGAAAGCTGCCCCTTGCCGCCGTCGATCAGGATCAGGTCAGGCAGATCCTCCCCGGAACGGGGAGGGGGACCATCCGCAAGGATGGTGGAGGGGCGAGCGGCGTCCGCCCCTCCACCCCGACCCTGTGGGTCGCGGTCCCCCTCCCCATTCTGGGGAGGATCAGCAAACGCTCGAAACCGCCGCGCCATCACTTCGCGCATCATCGCAAAGTCATCATTAGTCTGCGCCTCGTGGATGTTGAACTTGCGATATTGGCCTTTCTCAAAGCCTTCCGGCCCGGCAACCACCATCGCGCCGACCGCCTTTGCGCCCTGAATATGGCTGTTGTCATAGATCTCGATCCGCTGCGGCGGGGCGTCGAGTTCCAGAAACTCGGCCAGCTCGCGGTTGATCTTGGCCTTGGTGCCAGTTTCGGCCAGCCGCCGTTCGAGCGCTTCGACCGCATTGCGCTGCGCTTGCGCCATAAGCTTGCGCCGGTCGCCGCGTTCGGGAATGGTGATGCGCACTTTGCGGTCTGCGACTTCGGACAAAGCCGCCTCGATCAATTCGCGTTCGGGCAGATCGCGGTCGACGAGGATGTTCGGCGGCGGCGGCACTTCCTCGTAGAATTGCAGCATCACGCTGGCGAGCACCTGCGCTTCGTCCACATCACTGGTATGGCGCGGAAAGAAGGCGCGGTGGCCCCAGTTCTGCCCGCCGCGAATGAAGAACGCCTGCACCCCCATCACCCCGCCCTTGGCCGCCAGCGCGAACACATCGGCATCGCCCAGCCCGGCGGCGTTGATCGCTTGGCTACCTTGAATAAAGGTCGCGGCGCGCAGCCGGTCGCGCAGCATGGCGGCGGTTTCGAATTGCAGGTTCTCCGCCGCCTCGGCCATTTGCTGTTCCAGATCAGCCTGCACCGCGCCCGATTTGCCCGACAGGAAATCCTTCGCCTGCCGCACCAGCGCGTCATAATCGGCCTCGCTGATCCGCCCGACGCAGGGGGCCGAACAGCGCTTGATCTGATACAGCAGGCACGGGCGGTCGCGGTTGTTGAAGAAACTGTCGGTGCAGGATCGCAGCAGAAACAGCTTTTGCAGCGCGTTCAAGGTAGCGTTGACGCTGCCCGCACTAGCAAACGGGCCGTAGTAATTGCCCTTCGCCCGCCGCGCACCGCGATGCTTCTGGATGCGCGGAAAGGCGTGATCGGCGCGCAGCAGGATGAAGGGAAAGCTCTTGTCATCGCGCAGCAGCACGTTGAACGGCGGGCGGAACCGCTTGATCAACTGCGCCTCCAGCAGCAACGCCTCAGCCTCGGAATTGGTGGTGATGATCTCCATGGCGCGCGTTTGGCTGACCATGCGCTGAAGCCGCCCGGATAGCCCCGCGATCTGGGTGTAATTCGCCACCCGCGCCTTCAGACTGCGCGCCTTGCCGACATACAGCACCTCGCCGCGCGTATCGAGCATCCGGTAAACGCCGGGCACCGGCTTCAACACCTTCACCATATCGCGGATCGCCTGCACCCCGCCTTCCAGATCGGGCTGGGCGCTGGCGACGGTGTAAGCGGCGCGTTCCTCGTTGAAACGCTCCGCTCCGCGTGGGTCGTGAGGCGTGCCTGCGGGAGTATGAGCCATGTTGTGCAGATAGGGACTGCGGGGGGCGATTGGCAATTCCCGCAAGCGCGCCTATCCGCGCCTCAATGGATCAACATGATGTCATCATCCTTGGCGCAGGTGCCGCCGGGCTTTTCTGCGCCGCGCAGGCCGGGCAGCAGGGCTTGCGCGTCGCGCTGCTCGAAAAGGCCGAAGCTCCGGGCAAGAAGATTCTGATTTCGGGCGGCGGGCGCTGCAATTTTACCAATCTGGGCGCGGGGCCAGCCAATTACCTCTCGGCAAACCCACATTTCGCCAAGAGCGCCCTCGCCCGCTACACCCCCGCCGATTTCATCGCGCTGGTCGATCGGCACGGGATCGCGTGGCACGAAAAGACGCTGGGGCAATTGTTCTGCGATGGTTCGGCAAAGCAGATCGTGGCGATGTTGCTCGACGAATGCCCGGCGGACAAGGTTACGCTGACCTGCGGCGTGGAGGTGGCGAGCGTCGCGCGCGATTTCGACGGCACCTTCACCGTCACCGCCGCCGATGGCTGCTTGTGGCAAGCGCCCACGCTGGTGATCGCCACCGGCGGGCCTTCAATCCCCAAGATGGGCGCGAGCGATTTTGCCTATCGGTTGGCGCGGCAATTCGGGCTGAAGGTGGTGGAACCGCGCCCTGCGCTCGTTCCGCTGACGCTGGGGGGCGAGGATGCCTTGTTCCGCGAATTGTCAGGCGTCGCCGCCCCGGTGCTGGCCCGCGCGGGTGCCGGAAAGCATGGGACGGAGTTCGCCGAGGCCGCGCTGTTCACCCACAAGGGGCTGTCCGGCCCCGCGATCCTGCAAGTCTCCAGCTATTGGCGGCATGGCGAGCAGGTGGCGATCACCTTCCTGCCCGATGCCGAGTCCGACTGGCTGATCGCGGCCAAGCGTGATCGCCCGCGCACGCATCTGCGCACCGTCCTACGCGAAGCCCTGCCCGCGCGGCTGGCCGATGCGCTGGCTGACAGGCTGGCGCTGGATGGTGAATTGGGCAACATCACCGACAAGGCCTTGCGCAACGCACAGGCGCGGCTGGCCGATTGGCGCTTTGCCCCCAATGGCACCGAAGGCCTCGCCAAAGCCGAAGTCACCGCAGGCGGCATCGCCACCGCCGAACTTTCCAGCCGCACGATGGAGGCCGTCAAAGTCCCCGGCCTTTATGCCATAGGCGAAGCGGTGGACGTCACCGGCTGGCTCGGCGGGTATAACTTCCAATGGGCTTGGGCGAGCGGCTTTGTCTGCGCCGAGGCCTTGGCTGCGGCGAACACCCCGTCAACATAACTCACCATCGGGACGCAGTCCCGCAAGGTCGCCAGAACGCTTAGGCACCCGCCCGCAGCGATGCTGGCGCAGCCAGCGTGAGCGAGGATAGCGCCCGCCCGGACGGGCGGGCGCTCGCAATTAGAGCGCTTTTCGGCCATTCTGGGTCACCCTGATTGCGACAGGAGAGCCGCTGGACAGGAGTGGCGCGCAGCGCGGGCCTGTCGGCCCCCGGGCAAGAGCCGCGACGAAGCCAGCGGCTCTCCTGTCCCAACCCCGTACGGGGCGGGCCGCTTTTGGCCCATCACCGCGTCGCTTGCCGGTCACTATGCTTTGGCATGGCTCCCTCCGCGCTTCTTGTGCTGGGCCAAAATCGGCTCCGTCAGGGTGACCCAGAATGGCCGAAAAGCGCTCTAAAAAAGCTTCCGCAGGTCGATACCCAGATACAGGCCCAGCGGATCGATCACGAAGGGCTGATAATTAATCGGCGTCTCACCATTGGCATCGCGCACCTTGCGCTGTGCATCGAAAACATTGTCGGCGATCAGTGACACTCGGAAATCCTTGAAGACACCATCATTCTTGCCTGTGATTTCGCCCATGTTGGCGAACACCCGCAGGTTGAAAGTGGCGATGTCGTCAAAGAACAGATCATTGCTGCCCGGCAGGCCCGATCCGTCCAGCCGGGTTTTACCAGTGTAAATCCCCGAGAGGCGGAACCCCAAGCCCTTGCCGAACAGGCCCGCCTCCAACCGGCTGGAATGACGCGGGAAGCCGAAGGCACCGGTCGCCTCACCATCCAACTGATTGAGCGGGTCAAGGCCGGGCGCGATCAGGATTTCGTTATCGAGTTCGAGGGTGTGGTTGAGGTTGAAGAAATACCGCCAGCCAGCGAAGTTCCGCCTCGCCAGCGGATTGAACGCCGGAGCCCCGCCGCCAGAAGGCGCACCTCCGCCCGCCGCCGCTTGCTGTGGAGCGCCGCCCGGCGCTCCGCCACCCATCATCGCCGGGTCAATGCTGCAAATACGAGTGCGGAATTCGGCCAATCGCGCCGGATCAACCGCGCCATCCGCTCCGCGCAGCCGCGCCAGCATCGGTTGAAGCCGTGCCGGGTCAATCCCCGGAAACTCCGCCGAAATATCCGCGCCGCTATCAATCGCGGCGACCAGCTTTTCCAGAAAGGCCAGCCCGTCATCAGCGCATAATCGTGCGCGGAATGCCATGAACTGTTCGCGCTGTTCGGGCGACGGCGCAGCGCCGCTGCCAAAGCGTGCCGCGCCCGCAGGCGGCGCGCCTGCACCCGATTGCGGCGGTGCCGGTTGTGGTGCGCCCGCAGGCGCGCCGCCGCCGCCGAAGCCGCCTCGGCCTCCCTCTCCACGCGCAGGCGCGCCGATGCTGCCACTGGTGGAAAACGTGAACTGCAATCGATCAGCCCGCGTTTTGGCAAAGCTGACCGAACGCCGGTCAACCGCGATCAGACGCCCATCGACGTCGCGCGTCACCCGTCCGGGGAACGCCGCCTCGATCTCAGGTGTGATCTGCGGGAAGCCGCTGACGACATCGTCCGAACGGTTGCGGATATATTCCACCGTCAGGCGGGTGCTGTCCCAGAACGGCAATTGCCAGTTGGCCGCAAACTTCCAGTCACGCTGCGTTTCCGCCGGAAGATCAGGGTTGCCGCCGGTGGTGACATCGGCCAGCACCGATTCGCCGCGGGTAAAATCAAAAACTGGCACGTTGAAATTGACGATGGTGGGATTGCCCAGTGCACCAAGGCTAGGCGCGACCTCGCGCCAGATATAGGTCGCCGACAGCGCCAGCCCGTCAAATGGCTCCCAGTTCAGCCCCGCGTTCCAATCGCCCAGCGTGCCGAAATCGCTCAAGTCCTCAACCCCGACCTGCACGTTGAGCGTGAAGGTGCCGAGCGCATCGGCCACGCCGGTGCGGCGGTTGGTGATCGGGATCACCACGTTCGCCCCGCTCGACAATTGCCGCCGGGTCAGGCCAACATCAACGGCTGATCGGGTATCCGCGCTTTCAATTCGCCGCCAGTCCAGCCCGACATCGAAGGTTGCCAGCACTTCACCGGCGGGAAGCTCCCCCAGCGGGCCTTCGAGCGTGGTCAGCGATTGGCCGTTGATCACGCGGTTGCGGGCAACGTCGAACCCGGCGGTGGCATTGGTGGGCAGCGGCCCATCAAGCGCCAAGGTTCCCGCCAGCGCCGCATCGCGAAGCGGTTGCGTGTCGAACCGCTTGTCAATCTCGGTCTCAGTCTCCGCCAGAGAGCCATCAAAGGTGCTCGTCAGGCGGAACCTGTTGACTGGCCGGGTCACCGAACCGGCAGCCGAAATCGTATCAGTCGATGAACGCCGGGCCAGCGGGGTGCCTGCACCAAAGGTGCGCACGATTCCTGCTTGGTTGGGATCATCGGTCAGCACCACGGTATTGAGCCCGTCGAGACTGCGGCTTTCATTGCGTTCGTAATTGACGTTCGCGCTTAGCGATGTGCCGCTATCAATGATCGCCTTGGCCCACGACAGGTTGGCTTCAAGGTCAAAAGTGTCTGCCAACAGGCCGCGAAACCGCGCCTGATCAGGATCGCCGGAAATATCGGAGACCGAACCTTCGGTCTGGCGAATATCACGCTCGTCCTCGGTCAGCAGCGAGGTATCCTGCACCTCGATGTTGGCGTTGATCCGCCCGCCATCGGCAATCTTGAGCAGCCCGAACTGCTGTTCGTTGCGGGTATAGCCGCCGCGCGAGGGTGTCTCGAATTCCAGATCGGCCCGACGGTTGGAATAATTTTCCTTGAGGATCAGGTTGATCACCCGGCGATCAGGCGGAAAGCCGAACCGCTGCGCGACTTCTTCGGGAAACACCTCGACCCGCGCGAGCGCTTCGGGCGGGTAATTGGCGAATTCGCGGAAAGAGCCGATGCGGATGCCGTTGACGAGAATAACCGGCTGTCCGCCTCCGCGACCGCGTGCTGACCCGGTCTGCGCGCTAATCTGCGCGATAAGATCGGTGATCGACGTCACACCTTCAGCCGCAATCGCCTGCTCATCCAATTGCAGCAGCGGCGCCTGATCGACCACCAGCTGCCCGCGCAAACGCTGTCCGCTGACAATAATCTCTCCGCTTGAAACAGCATTACCGCTGGCGCTTTCGATTTCATCATCATCGGCCTGCGGAACGGCGGCAGGCTGCGGCTGGGCAGCAGTAGTGCTGTTCGCCAGCAGCGGCATCGCCGCAGCAAGACTGGCAGCACACGTGCCAGCGCGAAGCAGAGCACGAGAAAGCCGGGAGAGGTTCATTATGTCCCTTTACGTCAATGGGTTTGGCGATTTGCCCAACGGCGGGCTTCGGTATGCTGCTTTGTTACGATTCCCGCCGGTTTGTGGATGCGTTGCCCTGCCTGAACAAACCTGTGCGATCGCTTAACGCAGGAGCCTTCCCTTTTGGCTTCTGCATCGCTAAAGCGCGCTACCCCATCGACGGGCGTATTGTGCGCCGCAACACCAAAGAAGGAATTACATGGCCAAGGAAGAACTCCTCGAAATGCGCGGGCGCGTGGTTGAATTGCTGCCCAATGCGATGTTCCGGGTGGAGCTTGAAAACGGCCATGAGGTGCTCGGCCACACGGCGGGCAAGATGCGCAAGAACCGCATCCGTGTGCTGGTGGGTGACGAAGTGCTTTGCGAGCTGACCCCCTATGACCTGACCAAGGCGCGCATCACTTATCGTTTCATGCCGGGTCGCGGCGGCCCCGGCCCGCAGTAAGGGCTGGCAGCCCGGATGGGCTCGCCTCATCTCACCCTGGCATCAGCCTCCCCGCGTCGGCGCGAGCTGCTCGGGCGGCTTGGTCTTACGCCGGACGCAGTATCGCCTGCCGACATCGACGAAACACCGCTTCCCGGCGAATTGCCGCGCGCCTATGCCTTGCGCATGGGGCGCGAAAAGGCGTTGGCTGTGGACGCACCCGGCCATGTGCTGGCGGGCGATACCGTGGTCGCAGTCGGGCGGCGGATCCTGCCCAAGACCGAAACCGAAGCCGAAGCGCGCGTCTGTCTTGCGCTGATGAGCGGGCGGCGGCATCAGGTGCTCTCCAGCGTGGTGCTGCGCGGGCCTGATGGTGGCTTGCGGACACGGCTTTCGGAAACCGTGGTGCATTTCAAGCGGCTCTCGCACGAGGAAATCGCCGCCTACCTCGCCAGCGATGAATGGCGCGGAAAGGCGGGCGGATACGCCATTCAAGGCGCAGCCGAGGGACTGATCGAATGGATCAGGGGCAGCCATTCGGGCGTAATGGGCCTGCCACTGTATGAAACGCGGTTGCTGCTGAAAGCGGCAGGATTTTCCATTGGCTGAACGAACAGCGCCAGAATGGCTGATCGAAGACGGCATTGGTGAACGGCGCGCGCTGCTGATCGCAGGCGAGCGCGTGTTGGCGGCGCGGGTGGAATGGCCGGACGAACTTCGCGCGGGCGACCGCTCCACTGCCAAACTGATCACCAAACTTGCCGGAACACGGCGCGGGGTGGCGTTGCTGAATAATGGCGATGAGGCATTGGTCGATCATCTGCCCCCGCGCGTGACCGAAGGGCAAACGCTGGAGGTCATCATCACCCGCGCCGCCCTGGCCGAGCGTGGACGGTTGAAACGCGCGCAGGCACGCGTGGTGGCCGCAGAAATGCCGCCCGCGCCTGCGTCGCACACCGAAGGCCGCCTGGTGCGCCGCTTTCCCGCCGGGTTGTGGGAGGATGTGTGGCACGCCGCATCATCGGCCAGCCTCGATTTTCCCGGCGGCGAAATCCTCGTCAGCGTGACCCCGGCGATGACCGTGATCGACGTTGATGGCATCGGATCTGCGCGCGATGTGGCGTTGGCGGCGGTGCCAGCGATTGCCCGCGCGCTTCGCTGGTTCGATCTTGGCGGCAATATCGGGATCGATTTTCCGACACTGGCCGCAAAGGCGGAACGCCGCCTGGTGGACGAAGCGCTGGACACAGCGCTGGCCGATTGGCCGCATGAACGCACGGCGATGAACGGGTTCGGGTTTGTCCAACTGGTCGCCCGGCTCGAAGTGCCATCGCTGCTGCACCGATTCGCCACGGCGCGGCTGGGCGCATCGGCGCGCATGGCGCTGCGCCACGCAGAATTGGCGGCGGAAGGCGGCACAGGGCGCGCTGTGCTGCTGACGGTTCACCCGGGGCTCAAGGCCAAGCTGAAAGGCGAGTGGATCGACGAGCTGGCCCGGCGCACCGGGCGCGAAGTGCGGATCGCGACCGATGCCGGCCTTGCCATTGAGGCCGCCCACGCCCAATTACTGAACGCATGAGCACGTCCGCATCCAAACCCTGCCCGATCTGCCGCAAGCCGCGCAACCACGCGCGCGGGCAGCGAAGCGGTAGCGCACAAGAAAACCCATTCCACCCCTTCTGTTCGCAGCGCTGCAAGGATCGCGATCTGGCGCGCTGGTTCTCTGATTCCTACACTGTCGCCGGCCCGCCCGCCGACCCGGAAGCGGTCGCATCCAACGACTGGCGCGAACAGGATTGATCGAGGGGGAACATTCCCGCGCACAGCGGAGAAATCCCTCTTGCCAAGCCAGCCAGCCTTCGTCATAGGGCCGCTCTCATTTGCTCGCCGGGTAAGCAATGCTTGCAAAACCCGTCGCTGCAGCGAATGCCCGGGTAGCTCAGGGGTAGAGCAGCGGATTGAAAATCCGCGTGTCGGTGGTTCAAATCCGCCCCCGGGCACCATTCGCTGGCTGCAAGAGCCGAGCTGGGAGTTCCATTATCATGTCCCGCCGCACCAAAATCTACGAAGGCAAGGCCAAAATCCTTTACGAAGGGCCGGAACCGGGCACGCTGATCCAGTATTTCAAGGATGATGCGACCGCCTTCAATGCCGAGAAAAAAGGCACAATCAACGGCAAGGGCGTGATCAACAACCGCATCAGCGAGCATGTGTTCACACGGCTCGCGCATATCGGCATCCCCACGCACTTCATCCGCCGCCTCAACATGCGCGAACAATTGATCCGGCAGGTCGACATCATCCCGATCGAAGTGGTGGTGCGCAATGTCGCCGCAGGGTCGATCTGCAAACGGCTCGGGATCGAAGAAGGCGAACCGCTGCCGCACACGCTGATCGAGTATTATTACAAGGACGATGCGCTTGGCGACCCATTGATCGCCGAAGAACACATTGCCTGCTTCAACTGGGCCAGCATTGAAGAAATGCACGACATTTCGTCGATGGCAATCCGCGTCAATGATTTCATGTGCGGGATGTTTGCCGCGATCGACATTCGTCTGGTCGATTTCAAGCTCGAGTTCGGGCGGCTTTATGATGGCGATTACAGCCGCGTCATTCTGGCGGATGAAATCAGCCCCGATGGTTGCCGCTTGTGGGACATGGCAACCGGCGAGAAACTCGACAAGGATCGCTTCCGCCGCGACCTTGGCGGCGAGGAAGAGGCCTACCGCGAAGTCGCACGCCGGCTCGGCCTGCTGAACGGTGAAGATACCGGCCCGGGCGAGGTGTTCGACCTGTCACACGCCCGCAGCCGGTTGCGCGGGACGCCGCCCCTGAAGAAATAAACCGCAGAAATAAGCTGACAGAAGCGTTTCAGGCCCTAGTCTCTCGATACCCCTTATGATCGACGCGAGAGATACTTGAAATTGATGCGAATTCCCACCCTTGCTTCCAGCGCGATGCTGGCGCTGTCGTCGCTTGCCGCCACCACCCCGCTCGCGGCGCAAGATGCCATCACCGCCGAAGCCGCCGTCAAGGCCCTCACACCCACCTCCACCTGGGCATTCGAGCAAAGCGATGTGCCAGTCGATCCCGACTATACATTCGGGCGGCTGGATAACGGTATGCGCTACGTCATCCGGCGCAATGCCACGCCCGAAGGCACCGCGCTGGTGCGGATGCGGATTGCCTCAGGCTCGCTGGAAGAAACCGATAGCGAGCGCGGGCTTTCGCATTTCCTCGAACACATGGCCTTCAACGGATCGACCAACATTGCCGAAGGCGAGATGGTCAAGCTGCTTGAACGCGAAGGGCTGGCGTTCGGCGCGGACACCAATGCCTCAACCGGGTTCGAGAACATCACTTACATGCTCAACCTGCCGCGCAATGATGCGGCGCTGCTGGACACCGCGCTGATGCTGATGCGGGAGACCGCGAGCGAACTCACCATCGCGCCCGATGCGGTCGAGCGCGAGCGCGGGGTGATCCTCGCCGAACGGCGCGACCGGGCGGGGTTTCAAGAACGCAATTACGAAGACTACACCGCCTTCATCGCCCCCGGCGCGCGCTATGCCGAACGCTTGCCGATTGGCACGGGTGCGGTGCTGGAAAACGCCGCCGCTGACCAACTTCGTGCACTGTATCAACGCACCTACACGCCCGCCAATACCGTTGTGGTGGTGGTTGGCGATTATGCGGTCACCGACGTCGAGGCTGCTATCCGCGCGCGCTTTGCCGATTGGCAGCCAGCGCCTGCTCCCACCGCCCCAGCCGCAGGCCCGGTGGACCCGACCCGCGCGGGCCTCACCGATATTCACCTTGACCCTGCCCTGTCCGAAAGCGTCACCATCAGCCGTCTTGGCCCGTGGCGCGACCAGCCCGATACGATCGCCAACCGCCGCGAACGGAGCCTGCGCGCGGTCGGTTACGCGATCATCAACCGCCGCCTCGCGCGTCTGGCGCGGGGCGAGGATGCACCTTTTCGCGGCGCCAGCTTTGGCACGGGCGACATTTTCGAAGCCGCACGGGCCACCAACCTCAGGGTGTCCAGCGTCGACGGCGAATGGCGCAAGGGCGTGCTGGCAGCGGTGCGTGCGGTCAATCAGGCGCTGACCTATGGCTTTACTCAAGCCGAGGTTGACGAACAGACCGCCAATTACCGCGCCGCGCTGGAAAACGCGGTGAAGGCCGCTTCGACACGCGGGCACAATGCGTTTGCGGGCGCTGCGCTCGCGCTGGTGAGTGACGAGCAGGTGCCGACCACGCCCGCATGGCAATTGGCTGAGCTTGAGCGATTGCTGCCCGACATCACGCCGCAGGCCGTTTGGCAGGCGGTGCTGGACGACGCGGCGGCGCTGGAACAGCCGCTGATCCGGTTTGAAGGCCGCACCGCGCCCGATGGCGGTGAACAGGCGCTGCGCGCCGCGTTTGATGACGCCATGGCGCTGACGATTGCGCCACCTGCGGATAACGGCCCGCTGGCGTTTGATTACAGCGATTTCGGAACGCCGGGAACGGTGGTGGCAGATACGCTGGAACCCCGGCTTGGCCTGCGTTTTATCCGCTTTGCCAATGGAGTGCGGCTGACGCTCAAACACACCGATGTGCGCAAAGACCGGATCGGCTTTGCGCTGGCGGTCGATGGCGGCGACCTGATGAATACGAGGGATGCGCCGCTGCGCACCTATCTCACCAGTTCGTTGGCATCGGGGGGGCTAGGCAAGCTTAGCCAGGACGAAATGAACAGCGTGTTGGCTGGGCGCAGCGTTTCGTTCAACCTGTCGAGCGAAACCGATGCCTTCGCCGCATCCGGCGGCACCACCCCGCGCGATTTGCTGCTGCAACTGCAATTGCTGGCGGCCGGATTGACCGACCCCGGCTATCGCCGCGAGGGCGAGGAGCGCTTTCGCAAAAGTATCGAAAATTATTTTGCGACAATCGATTCCACCCCCGGCCGCGCGCTTTCCACTGCGATTGGCGGGATATTGTCGGATAATGACCCGCGCTTCACGCTCCAATCCAAAGACGCATTCTTCGCGCTCGATTACGCGCAGTTGAAGGCCTCAATCGGCGACCGGCTGGCCAACGGCGCGATTGAACTGGCACTGGTCGGCGATTTTGACGAGGATCAGGCAATCGCAGCGGTCGCCGCCACGCTCGGCGCGTTGCCCGTGCGCGAACCTGCGTTCAACCCGCGCACCGAGGCCCGCACCCGCGGCTTTACCGCGCAGCGCGGCCAACGCATCCTGACCCACAGGGGTGAGGCCGATCAGGCGGTGCTGCAATGGATCTGGCCCACGACGGACGACAGCGACCTTGCCGAAACCCTGCGGCTTGATCTGCTGTCGCGGGTTGTGGGGCTGGAACTGACCGACCGACTGCGTGAGGAACTGGGGCAGGCCTATTCGCCCTCAGCCGGGTCCAATCCAAGCCATTTTTATCCCGGGTTCGGCACTTTCGGGATCAGCGCCTCTGTCGCCGCTGATCAGGTTGAACCGAGCCGCGCAGCGCTCCGGCAGCTCATCGTCGACCTCAGGGATCGCCCCCTCGATGCGGACATATTGGAACGCGCCCGCAAGCCATTCCTTGAAGATTATAACAACGTTCTGAAAGATCTGAACGGCTGGCTCAACCTTGCCGCGCGCGCGCAGAGTGAACCGGATCGGCTCGATCGTTACCTTGCGGTGCCGCAGGTGGTTGCGGCGATCACGCCGGAAGACCTGCATCAGGCAGCGCGCCAATGGCTTACCCCCGATGGTGCGGTTGAGTTGCTGGTCGTTCCTGCTCTGGCGCCCGCTGAATAGGCGGCAGATACGAAAAAACCGGCAGGTCGCCCCTGCCGGTTCTTTCATTGCTTGCGCCGTTCAGGCTTGCTTGATCAATACTTCACCCCCAACGACACGCCGATCACGCGCGGATCGTTGACGAAGGCGGTGTTGTTGTTGAAGTCGATCACGCCCTGAACGTTTGCCTCGCCGGTGATGTTGCGCGCGAACGCGGCCACTTCCCACAAACCGTTGCCATGCGAATAGCCTATCCTGAGACCGCCTTCGATCCGGCTCTTGGCGTTGAACTCCAGACTTTCGAAAAGCAGGAAGTTGGTATCACCAAGGTATACCCAGTCGGTGAAGATGAAGAACTCTCCGCTGTTGCCCACCGGCAGGCTGTAACGCGCGGTGAAATCGCCGCTCCATTCGGGCGCGTTGGGGAACGGGTTGCCATCAATCAGCGCGCGGGTCGCACCTCCGATCACCACGGTCGGGTTCGTCACAGTGCACTGCGCACAAATGCCCACCGCCAGGTTTTCATCCTTGATCTCGGTATTGTTGTAAGCCAGCCCCAGCGTCACGAGAAATTCGGGAGTGATCTGAACCGCACTGTCAAATTCAAAGCCCCAGGCTTCGCCCTTGTTGGCATTGAGTAACTGGACGAGGTTCCCCGCCCCGCCCACAGCGGTGAACTGCGGGTCATCGACAGTGTAGTAAAACGCCGCCCCGTTGAGGCGCACCCGGCGATCAGCCAACTCACTTTTGAAGCCGACTTCGTAGGATGTGATGTTTTCCGATTGTGCCACCGAAGGCGCAGCGAAAAACGCGACGTCGCGGCCCTGAATGGTCGGCCCCCGGAATGAATTGGCGACCTTGGCATAGACGCTGGCATCATCTGATACATCGGCAAACAGGCTGATATCCCAGTCAAGCTGTTCATCCCCCACACTAACCGGCTGCGGCGGCGCACCGTCGCGCACGAAGAAATCCTTTTCATCGTCGGTATAGCGCAGACCGCCGGTAACGCGCAGGGTTTCGGTTAGCTGATAAGATAGCTGGCCGAACAGCGCCCAGGCTTCGTTGGTGTGGTTGACGGTGACCGGCGGCGGGAAATCAAACCCGATGGTGGTGACATCGAAATCACTGTCGAAATAGAACCCTCCAAACTGCCAGTCGAGCGGCCCGCCACCGTTCGAAGCCAGGCGGATTTCCTGGGTGGTCTGGTCAAGATCGAGCGAATCCTGCGTATCAGACGGGAACGGAATAAATCCCGGCCCCATGACAGGTAGGAACGACGCGCCAAACCCGCCGTCAACATCGCCCCGGCTGGAACCTTCGCTGGTCCAGTGGCTGGTGATCGAGGTCAGCGTTGCGCCGTCAAATTCATAGGATGCGGTGACCGTGGCGCCGAATTGTTCATATTCAGCAACATTACCGCCGCCAGCATCGAAAAACACGGTGTCCCGAATGAAGTTTTCATTGAGATCATTATTGCCGGGGCCAAGCACGTTGGCGCGGAAGATGGTTGACGAACCATCCAGATCGCGGACATTGATCGACGCCAGCACGCTCGCACGTTCAGTGGGCGTGAACAGCAACTGCCCGCGCACCGCGAAATCGTGATAGCCGCCCAGCGCGTTATTCTCTCCGGTAAAGCCGTTATCGATCCAGTCGTTGCGGCTTTGCGATTGCAATGCAACGCGGAACGCCAGCACATCTTCCACCAGCGGCCCGCCCAGCGCAGCATTGAACGAGACCGTGTCATAGCGGCCATAACTTGCCGATGCGCGGACATCATTTTCGAACGATGGCTTGATCGAATCGATCTTCACGATCCCCGCCGGGGTATTGCGACCAAACAGCGTGCCCTGCGGCCCGCGCAGCACTTCGACCCGCTCAACATCGAATACCGGGAAGCTTTTCAGCGTCACGTTTTCGAGCACAACGTCATCAAGCAGCACCGAAACCGGCTGCGATGCGGCAAGATCGAAATCGGTGTTACCAAGTCCGCGAATATAGAACCGCGGCGCGATCCGGCCATTCGAACTTTCAACGTTAAGCCCCGGTGAGGTGCCAGCCAGCGCGGTAATGTCCCCCGCCCCACTGAAGATCGCGCCAAGGCGTTCCTGATCCAGAATGTCGGCTGAAACCGGCACATCCTGCATGTTTTGCTCGCGGCGGTTGGCGGTCACGATGATGGTGGCAAGCTGGCCATCATTGTCCGAAGCGGCCTCGCCATCCTGCGCGGCCGCAGGAGCAACAAAGCCAAACGCAGCAGCAGCTAGGATGGTCGAACCGGCGCATGCAGCACGGAAGGAAGAAAAGCGGTGAGACATCAGACAAACCCCCTGATCGGATGAGATGGATAATGGGTGCATCAAGGCCGGTGGCATTTTTGCGCGATTCGCACGAGGCAGCGCCGCATCTATAGGCGGGCAACCGGTGGTTTCAGGGCAAAATCCTGACGGTTGTTGCATCAAAGTTACAATTCCGTCGATTTTATGACTGCTTTACGACAAATGTGACCTGCCCATGCCGTGCAGAAGTCCGATCAGCGCGATTGCACGCGCAGGCGGGCGCGCTATAGCGGCCCCACCTAGTTTCCCCGGCTCATCGCCCGTGAAGATGGAGTAAGCATCCATGCAAGTGCGCGTTCTCGTCCGATTGAAACCCGGCGTCCTCGATCCGCAGGGCCGCGCGGTACATCATGCGCTTGAAGGACTGGGCTTTGCCGGGGTCGAGGATGTGCGGATCGGCCGGTTGATCGAACTCGATGTGGCAAACGGCACCGACCACACCGCGCTGACCGCGATGTGCGAAAAACTGCTCGCCAACACAGTGATCGAAAGCTTCACGATTGAGGGCCTGGGCGAGCCCGAAGGGACGCGCTGATGGCGTTCCGGGCTGCTGTCATCACCTTCCCCGGCTCCAACTGCGATCGTGACATGGCAGTGGCGCTGGAACAGATATCGGGCGCGCCGGCCATTCGCGTCTGGCATGGCGACGCCGAACTGCCCGAACGGCTTGATCTGATCGCCTTGCCCGGCGGTTTTTCCTACGGCGATTACCTGCGATCGGGCGCGATGGCCGCGACCAGCCCGATCATGCGCGCGGTGGTGGCCGCAGCTTCGCGCGGGGTGCCGGTGCTGGGCGTGTGCAATGGCTTTCAGGTCTTGACCGAAGCGCGGCTGCTGCCGGGCGCATTGTTGCGCAATGCCGGACAGAGGTTCATCTGCCGCACGGTAGCCCTGACGGTCGAGAACACCAGCTCGCTGTTCACCTCAGCCTATGTTCCGGGCGAGCAAATCCGCATCCCGGTCGCCCATCATGATGGCAATTACTTCGCCGATGCCGAAACGCTTGACCGGCTGGAAGGCGAAGGCCGCGTGGCATTTCGCTACGCCGAAGCGTGCAATGGATCAGCGCGCGACATCGCCGGAGTGCTGAGCGCCAATGGCCGGGTGCTGGGCATGATGCCGCATCCCGAACGCGCGATTGAGCCAGCGGCGGTTTCGGCGCTGGGTGGATCAGATGGTCGGCGGCTGTTCGAAAGTGTTTTTGCAGCGCTAGCCAGCGCCTGATAGCGGGTCGGTTTCAGGCGCGTTCGGCGCGGGCGAGGCCGAACAACTTGCGCGCGTCATTGGCTGCCATGGGGCGTCCGAAGTAATATCCCTGAATCTTGTCGCAACCAAGGTTGCGGATCAATTCCGCTTCTTCGGCAGTCTCCACCCCTTCGGCGGTGGTCGTCATGTCAAGGCTCCGCGCCATGGCCACCACGGCGTTGATGATTGCCAGACTTTCGGCGCTTCCCTGCGCTGCACCCTGGACAAATGTCCGGTCAACCTTGATCGTCGAAAACCGCAACTTGCGCAGATAGCCGAGCGAGGAATAGCCAGTCCCGAAATCGTCGAGCGCCACCGAACAGCCCAGCGCCATCACCTGTTCAAGCGCATTACGCGCAACGCTGGCATCGCGCAGGAAAATGCTCTCGGTCACTTCAACCTCCAGCCGCTCGGGCCTGAGACCACTCGCCGCCAGCGCCTCGACCACCTCGGCGTGGAAACCGGGCTCCAGCAACTGTTCAGGCGAAACGTTGACATTGACCTTGATATGATCGGGCCAGCTGCGCGCCTCTTCGCAGGCCTTGCGCATCACCCATTTGCCAATCGGCAGGATCAAACGGGTGTCTTCGGCCACGGGGATGAACTTGCCGGGGCTGACAAATCCGTGATCGGCGCTGTTCCAACGCACCAACGCCTCGAAACTCACAATGTCTTCGCTGCGGGCATCGACGACGGGTTGATAATGCAACTCCAGTTCGTTGCCGCCCAGTGCGCCGCGTAGCGAAGCCTCCAATTGGCGGCGTTCCTCCGCAGACGCATGGAATATCGGTTCGAAGCCGCAATGCTCACCGCCGCCCACGTCCTTTGCACGATAAAGCGCAAGGTCAGCATTACGCATCAGGTCTTCGACGCTGCGACCATCGCGCGGCCCTTCAGCCGAACCGATGCTGGCGCCAATATAAAGCGTGTGATGGTCAACCTGGTAAGGTTCGCTAAGCCGGTCGATCACGCGCCGCGCGAGTTCTCGCACCTCGCCAGACGCGGCAATATCGCGCACCACCACCGCGAATTCATCACCGCCCAGCCGCCCGCACATTTCGTTCTCGCTCATCAGCGATTGCAGCCGCGCGGATACTTGCGCCAACAGCTTGTCACCGATGAGATGGCCAAGCGAATCATTGACTGCCTTGAACCGGTCAAGGTCGATCATCAGCAGCGCGCAGCGCGAACGCCACTGATCGGAATGACGCAGCGCCTCGGCCATCGCCTCGGTCAGTTGCAGGCGATTGGGCAGCTGCGTCAGCGTGTCATAGCGCGCAAGATAGGCAATCTTGTCGGACGAATTGCGCTGCTCGGTCACGTCAGAGCCAACCCCGCGAAAGCCGGTGAAGTGGCCATGTTCGTTACGCATCGGCGTGCCGGAAAGTTCCCACCACCGCTCTTCGCCCATAATCGAAACCTGAACGATAAGGTTCGAGAAATATTGGCGATTCTTCAGGTGCTCGGCAAGATCGTGCAGGCTGGCAGGAAACTGGCCGCTTTGCCACTTGTTGCCCGCGATCATTTCCAGCAACGGTCGCCCTTCGATGTCGGCCTGCGACCGGCCAAGCGCAAAGGCGAAGCGCGGACTGACCGAACGCAGACGCCTGGCGGGGTCGATTTCCCACAGCCAGTCAGCCTCGTTCTCTTCGAACTCGCGCAGCAGCAGCGAAACAACCTCTTCCTTTTCGGCCACCATCGCCTCGGCCAAGCGCGCGGTGAGGTATGTCCGGCCCACCTCGACCGTGCCGAGGATCGCCGCCACGGTGAACAGCAGCATCGCCGTCATGGCCATCCAGTATCCTGCAAGCCCGAGCTGGAGCACCGCCCCAAGGCCGACAATCGCGATAAAGCCGACAATCCCGACCGGGGCGGCGGTGTAGAAAAATACCGACACCGCCATCATCAGCGCGACCACCATCAGCATCGCCATCAGGTCGCCCTGAGAACCGAAGAACGGGAAGATCACCATTGCGCCTGCCCAAAGGCAGCCCGACATGATCGGCGTGGTCGCCTGTCGCGACAATTCGGAACGGGTGATCCGCCGCCGCTGGGTATCGACCAGCGATACATCGATCCTGTATCCGCGGATATGAACCACCGCGAGCATCACCATCCAGATGCACAGACCCAGCGCACCAACCGATCGCCCATAAATCTGGAACACGAACAAGGCCAGCAGGCTCTGCATGATGATCCGGTAGAAGGCCAGCTTTGCCAGCGCCGAATACTGCAGACCGCGCAGACGCGCCCAGTCCACATCGCCCCTGTCCGAAAAGCCGAGCACGTCCGCAATCGGCATTTGGGCCGGATGCACCGGGGCAGAAGAGGCGAGAGGTTCCTTCACAGCCCCGCCCATAACCATCAAAGGTTAGAGTGCGGTAAAGTTAGGATGATAGCCCAATGGCGATAGTGCTGTTTATTCGACCGTCACCGATTTGGCGAGGTTGCGCGGCTGATCGACATCGGTGCCTTTGACCACGGCGACGTGATAGGCCAGCAATTGCACCGGAATGGCATAGACCAGCGGCGCAATCAGCGGGTGGACCACCGGCATTTCGATGGTCGCGATGCAGCCCTCGCCCGCCGCTTCAAGGCCTTGCGCGTCGGAAATCAGCACCACCTGCCCGCCGCGTGCGCGCACTTCTTCCATGTTCGACACGGTCTTTTCAAACAGCGGGCCCGATGGCGCGATCACCACCACCGGCACGGCATCGTCGATCAGCGCGATCGGCCCATGCTTCATCTCGCCTGCGGCATAGCCTTCGGCGTGGATATAGCTGATTTCCTTTAATTTCAGCGCGCCTTCCAGCGCCAGCGGATAATCCTGCCCGCGCCCCAGATAAAGCACGTCGCGCGCCGGGGCGATCAGGTGCGCCATCGCGGCAATATCGTCATCATGATCGAGCGCGGCGTTGAGCGCAGCAGGCGCTTCGAGCAGGTGGCGCACGATTTCGGCCTCTTCGCCGCGCGACAGACGCCCCTTTTTCACCGCCATATGTGCGGCCAATGCGGCAAGCACGGCCAACTGGCAGGTGAACGCCTTGGTCGATGCCACCCCGATTTCCGGCCCGGCATGGGTTGGCAGCAGCAGATCAGCCTCGCGCGCCATGGTGCTGGTCGGCACGTTGACCACCACCGCGATGGTCTGCCCGGCGGCCTTGCAATGAC
>JAHJSJ010000100.1 GCA_018830415.1 Alphaproteobacteria bacterium
GCATTTCGGGCGCGGGGGCCAATGGCACCCAGGTGGCGATGAAGAAGCCGAGCACGATCGACAGCAGGATGCGCACCGGTGCGGGCACCGCCATGCCGCCCACCATCGGCGCCGCCATCAGCGCCGCGCCGCAGCGGATCGACAGGAACAGGATCTGCCACAACTGCGCTTCAAGACTGCCCAGTCCGAAATCGAGGACGTTCATGGCGTCACATCGACAGCCCGGCGACCTGCGCCATGATCTCGCGCATGAAATCGGCGAGCAGCCCCATCATCGCCGCGCCCAGCACCACGAACACCAGCGCCGTCACCGCCAGTTTGGGAATGAAGCTGAGAGTCTGTTCATTGACCGATGTCGCGGCCTGAATGATCCCGACCACCAGCCCGACCACCAGCGATGCGATCAGCGCTGGCCCGCCGATCAGCGCGGTGACCCACAGCGTCTGATCGGCCAGCGCGAGCAGTTGTGCGTCTTCGCCCATTATCCGAAACTCATCACAAGGCTGCCCATCAGCAGCGCCCAGCCATCGACCAGCACGAACAACAGCAGCTTGAACGGCAAGGAGATGATGGTGGGCGACAGCATCATCATGCCCAGGCTCATCAACACGCTCGCCACCACCAGATCGATGACGAGGAACGGCAGAAAGATCATGAACCCGATCTGGAACGCGGTTTCCAATTCGCTGGTCACGAAGGCGGGGAGCAGGATCGAGAAGGGCACGTCCTTGCCGTTGGCAAAGGTGCCTCCCCCCGCAATATCGGTGAACATTATCAGGTTGGTTTCGCGCGTCTGGTTGAGCATGAAGGCGTGGAACGCCTCGCCGCCTTGGGCAATCGCCACATCGGCGCTGATCGTGCCAGCCGCATAAGGGGCGATGGCATTGGCGTTCACCAGATCGAGCGTCGGTGCCATCACGAACAGCGACAGGAACAGCGCAAGGCCCGCCAGCACCTGTCCCGGCGGCGATCCCTGCAACCCCAGCGCCTGCCGCAAGATCGCCAGCACCACCAGAATCCGCAGGAAGCTGGTCATCATCAGCACCAGCGCGGGCAGGATGGTGAGCAGGCTCATCACCACCAGCAGTTGGAGCGACAGGCTCAACGGGGTATCCTCACCCGCGCCCGAATCCCCCAGCGCGCGTTCAATCGCGCTGCCGACGCCCGCCGTCACCAGATCAGGCGCAGGCGCGGGCGCGGCGGCCGATGCCGCAAGCGGCGTGAAAAACATGGTTAACGCGGCCAGGCATATCAGTGCCGCGCGCAGCATTGTCGGGGCGCGCATTATTCTGGCTCCGCGCAGGTCGCGGGCGCTTCGCCCAGCCGCACGACGCCTTGGCGCGACAGGCCAAGCAGAATGTCGCGATCATGGAACCGCACCACGGCGAGTTTCATGCCGGGTGCGATCAGGCTGGTTTCAACCAGTTGCAGATGCCGCCCGCCCGCCCGTCCGCCCGAACGTCCCGCAGTTCCCGCCAGCCGGGTTTGCAGGTAGCGGGTCAGCCACAGGCTCCCCCAGATCAGACCGCCCAGCAGCGGCAGCAGCAGCGCGAGCCGCAGGATATATTCGACCATCGTCCCGACCCGATCAGAGCGCGTCGGCGGGGGCATCGGCGGCGGATGGTGCGGGCGCCATATCCTGTCCATCCTCACCCACCAACGCCACGATCCGCAGGGCGAACCGGCCCTTGTCCGCCACCACTTCGCCGCGCGCGATCACGCGGCCATTGGCGGTGACATCGAGCAATTCGTCGGTCAGCCGGTCAAGCGGCACGGTGCTGCCTTCGCCCAGCATCAACACTTCGCGCAGCGGCAATTCGGTGCGCCCCAGTTCGACCGAGAGGCGCACGGCAACATCGCCAAAACGATGCGCAAACTGGCTTTGGCCAGCGGGTTGAAAAGCACTCATGAAACGGCACCTTCTGCGAAAGCGGGAACGGGAATGCGGGTCAGGCGGATCGCCATGCGGTCATCGGCGGTGCCGATACTGCCGAAGGCCAGCACCTGTTCGCCCACCATCAACGGCACCTGACGGCCCATAGTGAGCGGGATCGAATCGCCGGGGCTCAGCGTCTGCAAGCGCGCCAGCGAAAGATCGAATTCGGCCAGCACCGC
>JAHJSJ010000101.1 GCA_018830415.1 Alphaproteobacteria bacterium
CCGCAAGTTCCTCTATTTCATCGCATCCTGCATCGTCCTGGTGATCGCCGCCGGAATCCTGCTCGCGCTGTTTGCGGACAAGTTGACGGCCATCGCGCTGGTGCCATCGGCAGAGTTTGCCCCCGTCGCGCCGCTTGAAGCCAACGCCTATCAAGACGCAGGCCTGTGGTTTTCACGCCCCGGCATCGGGGTGAACGATCCGGCGCGCTGGCAGCCGGCCTATGCCAATGATCGCGGGCTGCTGCCGACCCCGGCAGAGCCTCCGACGGCGCCGTTCGCCGTGTTCTTCGTCCACCCGACAAGTTACCTCAACCGTTCCGCCTGGAACGCCCCGCTCGATAATGGCGGCGACCCTGAGGCGGAACGCATTGCCCGCATTTACCTGCGCGGCATGGCCAGCCCGTTCAACGCCGCGTCCGAAATCTGGGCACCGCGATACCGGCAGGCGACGATGGGCGCGTTCCTGACCGACGCACCAGAGGCCGGGCAGGCAATCGAGGCCGCCTATGCCGATGTGCTGGAGGCTTACCGCTATTTCCTGTCCTCGGTCGCGCCCGACACCCCGATTGTGCTCGCCGGGCACAGCCAAGGCGCGCTGCATCTGAAGCGCCTGCTGGCCGAGGAAGTGCGCGGATCGCCCACGGCCACGCGCTTGGTCGCGGCCTATATCATCGGCTGGCCAATTTCGGTGCAGCATGATCTGCCCGCAATGGGCTTTCCCGCCTGCGCCACGGCTGAACAGTCAGGCTGCATCATGAGCTGGTCAAGTTTTGCCGAACCGGCTGACCCGGCGAGTGTCCTCAAGATCTATTCCACCTCCAAGGCGCTCGATGGTGAACTGGCGGGCGACAGCCCGATCCTGTGCACCAATCCGCTGACCGGCGTTTATGGCGACAGCGCTCCGGCCAGCGCCAATCTCGGCACGCTGGTGCCCGAAGACAGCATGGAAAAGGGCGAAATTGTCCCCGGCCTTGTCCCGGCGCGGTGCGATGCGCGCGGGCTGTTGCTGATCGGCCCGCCGCCCGCAATGGGATCTTACGTGCTGCCGGGGAACAATTACCACGTCTACGATCTTCCGCTGTTCTGGGCGAACACCAAGGCGGACGTCACCCGGCGGGCTGAGGCATGGCAGAAGGCGGCTTGATCTTCGAAGACGCGCACGGTTTTGCGGCGGCGGTGGGGGATGGCGGTGTGCTGCTCGGCCTCGATCTGGGCACCAAAACCATCGGCACCGCGACCTGCGATGCAGGCTGGCGCTTCGCCACCAATGGCACCACCATCCAGCGCGGCAAGTGGGGGCGCGACCGCGAGACCTTGGCGGCGCTGATCCAGACGCGCGGCGTGCGCGGCATCGTGCTCGGTCTGCCGCGCAACATGGACGGCAGTGAAGGCCCGCGCGCGCAGGCCAGCCGCGCCTATGCCCGCAACTGCGCCGAAGCCTTCGCGCTACCCATCTTGCTGTGGGACGAACGCTGGTCGACCCAGGCGGCTGAGGCGGCGATGATCGTGCAGGACATGAGCCGCGCGCGCCGCGCCACCGCGATAGACAGCCACGCCGCTGCGGTGATCCTGCAGGGCGCGATTGACCGGCTGGCCGGGGGTATTCTGTGATCTGGCGACAAGACCCGCACCAATGCTTGCAAGGCCAGCATCTCCACCCCTATTGAGCCCGCCATGACCACGCCCCCTGCCCGGTTCGATGCGCGCGAAGCGTCCCAATGGTTTTTCCGCCACGGCCATACCGGCTGGCTGGGCCTGAGGTTCGCCGATCAGGGCGACAACTGGGTCGAACTGGAACTGCCGTGGCGCGAAGATCTGCTTGGCGACCGCAGCCGCCCGGTGCTCGCCTCCGGCCCGATCATCAGCCTGATGGACATGGCCAGCGGCATGGCAATCTGGCAGGCGAGCGGCAGCTTCAATCCGGTCGCCACGCTGGATCTGCGGGTCGATTACCAGCGCCCGGCTCGCGAGCGGGCAAGCGTGCGCGGGCGGGTGGAATGCTATCGCCGCACGCGTTCGGCAGCGTTTGTGCGCGGCATCGCCCATGATGGCGACCCTGATGATCCGGTCGCCCATGTTGCAGGCGTGTTCATGACCATCGGGGCCGATCCGCGTGAGGCGAATCCGGCGCTTGGCCCGGCAATGAACGGGGGCGAGCCTGATGCCTGAGGGGCAAGAAGGTTTGGAGGAGCTTCCCGCCTATGCCCGCTCGCTCGGCATTGCCGTGAGCGGTGAAGATGCCGGAATGCCGGTACTGACAGTCGATTTCGGCCCGATGGTCGAAGGCCGCCCGGCCCATTTCCACGGCGGCGCGACCGCCGGATTGCTGGAAACCGCAGGCTATGCCGCGTTGCGCACCGCCTTGCTGGCCGCCGGGCGCGATCCGCAGTTGAAGCCGATCAACATCACCGTGCAATATCTCGCCGCGGGCAAGAGCAAGCCGAGCTTTGCGATTGGCCGCATCACCCGGCTTGGGCGGCGCAACGCCAATGTCACGGTAGAGGCCTGGCAGGATGACCGCTCCCGCCCGATTGCGACAGCCGTGATGAATATATTGATGGTGTAACCCGTTCGTCCTGAGCTTGTCGAAGGACTGTCCTTTCTTCGTCCGGCACAAAAGAGAAGTGCGACCCTTCGACAAGCTCAGGGCGAACGGTAAGGGATACGCATTGCTGCGCTAGGACGGCGGCGGCTCGCTTGGCGCGGGTTGCACCACCACCCCGCCCTCGCCCACGCGCACTTCGACCGGCACGCCGTCCTTCGCGATCACCACCCCGCTGCCATCGATCCGCAGCGTGGTGCCATTCTCGCCCAATGGAATTTCGCCGCCCTCAATATCAAACTGCTGGATCGGGCCTTCGGGATCGGGCGATTCGGATGGTTCTGGCTGCGGCGCGGCTTCGATTTTCAAGGCGCCGCGCATGAAGTCGCGCCAGATCCGCGCAGGCGTGCTGCCGCCGGTCACGCCCTTCATCGGGGTGTTGTCATCATTGCCGATCCACACCCCGACCACCAGATCACCCGCATAGCCGACGAACAACGCATCGCGGTAATCCTGCGAAGTGCCGGTCTTGCCGTAATTGGCAATCGGCAACACGGCATTGCGCCCCGTTCCCCGGTTTATTGCCGATCGCAACATGGCTTCGATGTCATCATGGGTGCCCGATGACAGGCTGTCCTTGCGCGTGGTCAGCCATTCCCACCACGTGCGCTCGCCGCGCGGGAAGGCGTGGGGTTCGACCGGAAATTCATTCGCGGCGATCCCGGCATAGGCCGCGGTCAACTCCATCAGCGTCATCACCGAGGTGCCGAGCGCGAGGCTGGGATCGCCCTCTGCCATCGGCGCGGTGATGCCGAGCGCGCGGGCCTGGGCGATCACCTTGTCGCTGCCCACCGCCTGAAACAGCCGAAACGCGGCGACATTGCTCGACCGTGCAAAGGCTTCTTCCAGCGTGATCTGGTCGGAATAGCGCCCAGCGGCGTTTTTGGGGCGGTAGCTGCCTTGGGTGATTTCGGTGTTGGGGATGGTGTCATCAGGCTCCCACCCCGCTTCCAGCGCGGCGAGATAGACGAAGGTCTTGAAGGTCGATCCCGGCTGGCGACGCGCCTGCGTGACCCGGTTGAACGATGATTTGCCATAGTCGCGCCCGCCCACCATCGCCACGACTTCGCCATTGCGGCGCATCGCCACCAGCGCGACCTGCGCTCCGCCAAGCGGCGCGCGCGCCACCACGCGGTTGGCAAGCGATTGCAGCCGCGCATCGAGCGTGGTGGTGAGCACCTGCGCCGAATAGCTCGCCTCCATCCCCTCACGCGCCAGCGGCAGCGCCCAATCGGCAAAATAGGTGCCGGTCGGAAGGTTATCGTCACGGGTGCGCACATCGATGCGGGGATCGGGCAGCGCCTTGGCCTCAGCCGCCGTCAGATAGCCTTCCTCAACCATCGCGCCGACCACCAGATCCATCCGCACGCGTGCCTTGTCGTAATGCCGCGTCGGGGCATAGCGCGACGGTGCCTGCAACAATCCCGCTAGCATCGCCGCCTGTTCGGGGCACAGCTTTTCGGGCTGGCGGTAGAAATAGTGCAAGGACGCGGCGCGCAGGCCATATTGATTGTCACCGAAATAGGCGTTGGAGAGGTATCGTTCGAGGATTTCATCCTTGGTCAGCCAACCTTCCAGCCAGAACGCGATCAGCGCCTCACGCGCCTTGCGGCTGAGGCTTTGTTCAGGCGTGAGGAACGTGAATTTCGCCAGCTGCTGGGTAATGGTCGATCCGCCGCCATATCCCGTCCACACTGCGCGCGCGATGCTGCGCGGGTCGATCCCCCAGTGGGTGTAGAACCGGCGGTCTTCGATGGCGATGAAGGCCTGCGTCACGTGCGGCGGCAGGTCTGCGACCTTGACCGGGGCTTCAACCACTGCGCCGCTACGCGCAATCGGCGTGCCATCGCTGGCGAGCAGCGTGACCTGCGGCGGGGCGATGGGTTCAAGGCTTTTGGATAGCGGCGCGGTGGTCGCAAGCCAGCCGATCAGCAGCACGAACAGCGCGAGGCTGGCCAGAATGCCGCGCCCCGACCACCACCACTTGCTGCGGCTGCGCCAGTAATCGCGCTGCCACCAGCGCCGGCGGCGGCGCTCCTCAATCTCAACCGCCGCGTCGATGTGATCCAGCCGCGCATCCCACGCATCGAAATCAGGCTTGGCCGAGACGCGCGGGCGCGGTGCATCGTCGTCATCGTCATCAATCGGGCGCATCGATTCGTACAGCGGGTAGAACCCGGCAGGCACGTCATCCCGACCGCGATCAGCCCTGGCCCGTGGGCCTTTCCAGAATCGGTCGAACAGCGCCATGTCGCCGCTGTATTATCAGTCTATGACACTGCGGGGCAAGCGGCTTGCTTACCGTTTCTTCGCCGCACCTTCAGGCAGGTCTTCACCGAACACGCGTTGATAATATTCGGCCACCAGCGTCCGCTCCGCCTCGTCGCATTTGTTGAGGAAGCTCAGCCGGAACGAAAACCCGACCGAACCGAAAATCTCGGCGTTCTGCGCCCAGGTGATCACCGTGCGCGGGCTCATCACGGTGGAGATATCGCCGTTGATGAAGCCTTGGCGGGTCAGTTCAGCCACCTTGACCATATCCGCGATCAGCTTGTCATCGGCCTCAGGCGTCTTGGACTTGACGATCTGCTGTTCGACCTCAGGCGCGAGGTAATTCAGCGCCACCACGATATTCCAGCGGTCCATCTGCGCCTGATTGATCGCCTGCGTACCGTGATACAGCCCGCTGGTATCGCCAAGGCCCACCGTGTTGGTGGTGGCAAACAGGCGGAACCACGGGTTGGGCGTGATCACGCGGTTCTGATCGAGCAGGGTCAACCGGCCATCGAATTCCAGAATGCGCTGGATCACGAACATCACATCGGGCCGCCCCGCGTCATATTCGTCGAAGGTCAGCGCCACCGGGTGCTGCAACGCCCACGGCAAGATGCCTTCCTTGAATTCAGTGACTTGCAGCCCATCCTTCAACACGATCGCATCGCGCCCGATCAGGTCGATGCGGCTGATATGCGCATCAAGATTCACGCGGATGCTCGGCCATCCGAGCCGGGCTGCGACCTGTTCGATATGGGTCGATTTGCCGGTGCCGTGATAGCCCTGCACCATCACCCGGCGATTATGCGCAAAGCCCGCAAGGATCGCCAGCGTGGTA
>JAHJSJ010000102.1 GCA_018830415.1 Alphaproteobacteria bacterium
ATGGGTGCGGATCAGGATTGATTACACGCTGCGGCAGGCGCCGCGTTAACCTTTTCAGCACGACGCATTAGCCCGTCAGATGGTTGCGGATGACCGCGCAGAAATCGCCACCCCACGTCTCCAGCTTTTTCGCGCCGACGCCGGGTATCTCGCCCAATCCGGCCAGAGTTTCAGGGCATGTGTGCGCCATGTCGCGCAGCACCGAATCGTGGAAGATGACATAGGCCGGGATGCCGTGTTCGCTGGCGAGTTCCTTGCGCTTGGCCCGCAGCGCCTCGAACAGCGGGTTGCCGACCGGGTTGGGCGCAGCCTCGCCGCGTGCACGGCGGCTGCGGCGGGCTTTTGGCGGCGGCTCGGTGATTGTGACGCTGGTTTCACCCTTCAACACGGGACGCGCTGCGGGGCCGAGCATCAGCCCGCCATGTTCGGTCGCCGCCAGCATCCCGCGCGCGACCAGCGTGCGGGCGAGCGGGCGCAGCAGCGCCGCCTCCTCGCCCACGACAATCCCGAATACCGACAGCTTGTCATGCGCGCGGCTGGTGATGCGTTCGTCGCTTTGCCCGGTCAGCACCTTTTCGATATGGCCGATGCCAAAGCTCTGCCCGGTGCGATAGACCGCCGATAACAGCTTGCGCGCCAGCTCGCTGGTATCGACCACGCGCGGCGGGTTTTCGCAATTGTCGCAATTGTCGCACCGCTCTGGCGGGTGCTCGCCGAAATGCCGGAGCAGCACCGCGCGGCGGCATTCAGGGGTTTCAACCAGCGCGGCAAGACTGTTTAATCGTGCTTGTTCGCCTGCCAGCCGCTCCGGCTCAACTTCTCCCAGCCACTGGCGCGCGCGCGAAAAATCGCTCACCCCCCACAGCAAGTGCGCTTCGGCCGGATCGCCATCACGTCCGGCGCGGCCGGTTTCCTGGTAATAAGCCTCGATCGATTTGGGCAGGCCGGCGTGGATCACGAAGCGCACGTCAGGCTTGTCGATTCCCATGCCGAACGCGATGGTGGCCACCATCACCATGCTTTCCGACCGCACGAAGGCGGATTGGGTGGCGGCGCGGCGTTCGGGATCGAGGCCCGCGTGATAGAACCCAGCTTCACGTCCGGTGCGGGCGATGCTGGCGGCAATGTCCTCGGTCGCCTTGCGGCTCGGTGCGTAAACGATGCCCGCGCCGGGCAGGCGGGCGAGCAGATCGTTTATCTGGCGCGTGCCGTTATCGCGCGGGGTGATGGCGTAGCGGATATTGGGCCGGTCGAACCCGGCAACGATCAGGCCTTCGTCGGGAATACCGAGTTGGCGCAGGATATCGACGCGCGTGGCCGGATCGGCGGTGGCGGTGAGCGCGAGGCGCGGGACGTGCGCGAACCGATCGAGCATGGGCCTCAGCCCGCGATAATCAGGGCGGAAATCGTGCCCCCATTCGGACACGCAATGCGCCTCATCAATCGCGAACAGCGCGATGTCCGCCCGGTCGAGCAGCGCCTGAAAGCCGTTGGTTGCCGCGCGTTCGGGCGCCACATAGAGCAGATCAAGCGCGCCCGCGCGGAATGCCTCGGCAGTGGCGGCGTTATCGGCATCGGCGGATGTCATCGACGCTGCGCGAATCCCTGCTGCCCGCGCCGACCGGATCTGGTCATGCATCAGCGCGATCAAGGGCGAGATGACGATGGCGGTGCCGGGCCGAGCCAGCGCAGGAACCTGATAGCAAAGGCTTTTGCCCGCGCCGGTCGGCATTAATGCCAGGCTGTGTTCACCCTGCATCACCCGCGCGATCACCGCTTCCTGCTGCCCGCGAAATCCGGGAAAGCCGAAGGTGCGGCGAAGAATGTCGTGAATGTCAGGATTTGCGGGCGCGTGCATCGCGCGACCCTAGCCCATCGGATAGCCCGAAGGCACCCGCACAGGCCCGCTATCGTCGGATAATCGGGAGGCGGATCAACGCGCCGCAGCGGCCTTGGCTGCGGCCAGATCGACCACGTCGCCCTTGCCCAGACCTGCGGCGAGGGTCGCCACCGAGCCATCGGCACGCAGCCCGAGGTTTTCAGGGCGCACCAACCACAAATCCTGCGGGCCAAGAATGCGGCCATCATGCGCGAGGATCGACACCGGGCCGATTGGCAGGCGATCATATTCGTCGACCAGCACCGGGTCTTCGATTACCTGTTCGCTGCCGTATTTCTGCCCCCACTGGCGCAGCGCTACCATGGCAGGCAGCAGGTCAAAGCCCTTTTCGGTCAGCCGATATTCGATCTTGCGGCGATCATCGGCGCAGGGTTCGCGTTTGAGGATGCCGTGTTCGACCAACTTTGCCAGCCGGTTGGAAAGGATATTGCGGGCAATGCCGAGCTCGCTCAAAAATTCCTCGAAGTGCTTGAGACCGTTGAAACTCGCGCGCAGAATCATGAACGACCAGCGCTCACCCATCACTTCCAGCGCCTGCGGCAGGCCGCACTCGATCAGATCGCGCAGTGGTTCTCTCAAGTCGCCCATGCTTCGTGTTCCTTGCCATCTTCAGGAGGTGTGTAACCGCTTTTCCGAGTTGTCACAAAAAATTTCATTTTTCAGTTGCAACGAGCAACCTAAATATATAGGTGGCGAATAGCAACTAGTTTCGAATCGAAATGTTGC
>JAHJSJ010000103.1 GCA_018830415.1 Alphaproteobacteria bacterium
CTGGCGCGTTTGGCGTCCTTGCCCTCACCCATCTGCACGTAAGGGCCGAAACGTCCGGTCTTGCGGTGAATATCTTCGCCGGTTTCGGGGTGCTGGCCCATCACGCCATCATCCGCCCCGTCCGCGCCTTCGCCGCCCGGCTGGGCAAAGCGGCGGGTGAATTTGCATTCGGGGTAGTTCACACAGGCCACAAACGCGCCGAACTTGCCGCCGCGCAAGCTGAGCCGGCCATTGGCGCGCCCTTCGCTGGCGCACAGCGGGCAGGCGCGCGGGTCGCTGCCATCTTCGCGCGGCGGGAACAGGAAATCGGAGAGGTATTCGTCCAGCGCCTCGGTCACTTCCGAAGGCAGCTTCTCCATCACCTCATCAGCCTTGGGCTTGAAGTCCTTCCAGAAGCGGGCGAGCACCGCCTTGTAATCCTCGCGCCCGTCGGAAACGATGTCGAGTTCATCCTCCATCCCGGCGGTGAAGTCGTAAGCGACATAGTTGGGGAAGAAGCGTTCAAGGAACGCCGTCAGCAAGCGGCCGCTTTCTTCCGCGAAGAAACGGTTTTTCTCCATCCGTACATAGGCCCGGTCGCGCAGGGTCTGGATGGTCGAGGCGTAGGTGGACGGGCGCCCGATGCCGAGTTCTTCGAGGCGTTTGACAAGGCTGGCTTCGGAGAAACGCGGCGGCGGCTGGGTGAAATGCTGCGTCGCATCGACCGCGCGCTTGGCCGGGCAATCGCCCGCTTTCATCACGGGCAGCAGACCGCTTTCGTCGTCTTCTGAATCGTCGAAGCCTTCCTGATAGACCGCGAGGAATCCGGGGAAGCGGATCACCTGACCGGTGGCGCGCAGCTCGTGGCTCCCGGTCGCATCGCGGAAGGTGACGGTGGTGCGTTCCAATTGCGCGGTCGCCATCTGGCTCGCCATCGCGCGCTTGAAGATCAGATCATACAGCTTGGCTTCGTCGCCAGATGCCGCGCGTTCGCGGGCGAAATCGGTCGGGCGGATCGCTTCGTGCGCTTCCTGCGCGTTCTTTGCCTTGGTGCTGTAGAAACGCGGCTTTTCCGGGCGGTAATCTTCGCTGAAACGCGCGGCGATGGCATCGCGCGCGGCCATAATCGCGCTCATATCCATCTGCACCCCGTCGGTGCGCATATAGGTGATCGCGCCCGCTTCATACAGCGATTGCGCCAGCCGCATGGTGTGCTGCGCCGAAAATCCGAGCTTGCGCGCAGCCTCCTGCTGCAAGGTCGAGGTGGTGAACGGCGGCGCGGGGTTGCGCTTCAGCGGCTTGGTTTCGACGCCTTCGACGGTGAAGCGCCCCGCCTCCACGGCGGCCTTGGCTTCCATCGCGATGCCGGATGCGCCGAGGCTCAGCTTTTCCAGCTTCTCGCCCTGGAACCTGACCAGCCGCGCATCGAACTCGGTGCCGTCGTGCATCATCCGCGCGACGACGCTCCAGTATTCATCCGCGCAAAACGCCTCGATCTCGCGCTCACGCTCGACGATCAGGCGCAGCGCGACCGATTGCACGCGCCCGGCGCTCTTGGCCCCCGGCAGCTTGCGCCACAGCACCGGCGACAGGGTGAACCCGAACAGGTAATCGAGCGCGCGGCGCGCCAGATAGGCGTCGATCAACGGCTGATCGAGCTCGCGCGGGCGGGTCATCGCCTCGGTCACGGCGGTCTTGGTGATCGCGTTGAAGGTGACGCGGTCGACCAGCGATGGCACGCTTTTGCGCTTCTTCAGCAGTTCCAGCACGTGCCAGCTGATCGCCTCGCCTTCGCGGTCAGGGTCAGTCGCCAGCACAAGCCGGGTTGCGCCCTTGGCCGCATCGGCGATTTCCTTGAACCGGCTTTGCTTGTCGCGGTAAAGTTCCCACTCCATCGCGAAATCGGCGTCCGGATTTACGCTGCCATCCTTGGGCGGCAGGTCGCGGACGTGGCCGTAGGAGGCGAGAACCTTGAAGTCCTTGCCCAGATATTTTTCGATAGTCTTCGCCTTGGCGGGCGATTCAACGATGACAAGCTGCATGATGGTAACGCGGTGTCCCTTACGTGTGTACGCGCGAGGGTGGAGCGCGGCCTCATACGGCGTCAAGCGGGTTGTGCAAGGGGGAGCTTACCCCGCCCGCCGCACCAGCCCGCCCGCTTCGCGCGCCAGATCGCCTGCCAGTTCGAGTTCGAGCAGCGCCATGTGCACCGCCGCCGCGCCGCTGCCCGATTGGCGGATCAGCTCATCAACGCTGACCGGCGCGTTGGAAAGCAGCGCGGCGATGGCGTCTGTGCCGGCCGCATCCCACGCGGCCTCGGCCAGTTCGGCATAGTCGAAATCCGTCGCGCCCTCGCTCACCCGAAAGCGGGATCGCGGCGCGCCGGTGAAGCTTTGGAGGAGTTCCACCACCTCGTCGGGCGTCTGCACCAGCACTGCACCTTCACGGATCAACTGGTTGCAGCCCAAAGCGCGCGCATCGAGCGGGGAGCCGGGGATCGCCATCACCTCGCGCCCCGCCTCACCCGCCAGCCGCGCGGTGATGAGGCTGCCCGATTGCGGCGCGGCCTCGATCACCAGCGTTCCCAGCGCCAGGCCAGCGATGATGCGGTTGCGCGAAGGGAAATGCCGCCCGCGCGGCTCGGTGCCGGGGGGTTGTTCGGCGATCAGCAGCGCCTCTGCCGCGATGCGTTCCTGCAATTCGGCGTGCTGCGGGGGGTAGGTGATGTCGATCCCGCTGGCGATCACCCCGATGGTGGCGCGGGTGTGGTGGCCCAGCGCGCCTTCGTGCGCCGCGCCGTCGATACCGCGAGCAAGTCCGGAGACGATGGTGAACCCCGCCTCCGCCAAGGCCGCGCCGAAATCGCGCGCCAGCTTCACCGCCGCCGCGCTGGCATTGCGCGCCCCGACCAACGCAACGCAAGGTTCTGAGGCGAGTGCCAGCTTGCCCCGGCAGGTGAGGATCGGCGGGGCGCTGTCGAGTTCGGCCAGCAAGGCAGGGTAATCGCTCTGATCGTGGAACAGGTAACGCGCACCCGCCTTGCGCACCGCCGCCACCTCACGCTCAATGCTGTCGGCAGGTGCAGGGCGATACGGCCCGCGCCCCCGGCTGGCGAGATCGGGCAAAGCATCCAGCGCCGCCGCCGCCGTGCCGAACCGCGCGATCAATTGGCGATAGCTGACCGGGCCAATGTTGGGCGAACGCAGCAGGCGAATCCGCGCGAAGGCTTCGTGTTGTGTCATTCCAACCATCAGTGATTCCCCGCGCATGCGGGGATCTCAGCCGGCCGATCGCCAGGTTGCGGGAGGCTCCCGCCTGCGCGGGAGCTCACGGTTTTTGGGCTCCCACGCGTGGCTCCTCCCCGCGCATCAGTCGCCCGATATTGGCGCGGTGCTGCACCAGCACGATTCCGGCGATGGCGATCAACGGGGCGATGACTTGCGGATAGCCCAGCGCCCACGCCGCCACTGGCGCGGCCACCACCGTCACCATCGACGATACCGAGGAAATCCGGCTGAGATACAACGTCGCCGCCCAGATCGCCGCACACGCCAGCATTGCGGGCCACGCCAGCGCCAGCAACGCGCCCGCCGCGCTGGCGAACCCCTTGCCGCCCTTGAACGCCAGCCACGGGGTAAAGCAATGCCCGGCCACCGCCGCGACAGCCGCGATACCTTCCGTGAGTCCGTCGGCATGGGGCCAGAAATACCCCGCCACCAATACCGGCACCGCCGCCTTGGCCGCATCGAGCAGCACGGTTGCCGCCGCCAGCCCCTTGTTCCCGGTGCGCAGCACATTGGTCGCGCCGATACTGCCACTGCCGATATTGCGCACATCGCCCAGCCCCGCCGCGCGGGTCAGGATCAGGCCAAATGGGACGGAGCCAAGCGCAAAGCCCAGCAAAGCGGAGAAAAACAATTCCATAAGTCCTCATCCCGCTCATGCCGAGCTTGTCGAAGCATCGTATTTTCTTCTAAAGCTGCGATAGTAGCAAGAACGACCCTTCGACAAGCTCAGGGTGAACGGTAATAAGGATTTTCGTGCCATCCTCCCCCATCCTGCTGTTCGATTCCGGTGTTGGCGGGCTGTCGGTGTATGATGCCTTGCGCAAAGTCCTGCCCCACGCCCCGGTAATCTATGCCGCCGACCTTGCCGGCCTGCCCTATGGCACCAAGACCGAGGCGCAGATTGCCGCGCGGGTTTCTGGCCTGCTGGGGCGGATGGCCGAACGTTACCAGCCGCGCCTCGCCTGCATTGCCTGCAACACCGCCAGCACCATCGCGCTGGGCATGGTGCGCGATGTGCTGGAGATTCCGGTGGTGGGCACGGTGCCCGCGATCAAGCCCGCCGCTGCGCTCACCAAAACCGGCACCATCGGCCTGATCGGCACTGACGCGACCATCCGCCAGGCCTATGTCGATGATCTGGAGGCACGGTTTGGCAATGGCACGCGGTTGCTGCGCATCGCCGCGCCCGGCCTGGTCGCTGCGGCTGAAGCGAAGCTGCGCGGACACCCTGTCGATCCGGCATTGATCGCGGACATCCGCGCGCGGCTTGCGGCGATGCCCGGCGGCGATACGATCGACACGCTGGTGCTCGCCTGCACGCACTTTCCGCTGCTGGCCGATGAACTCGCCGCCGCGTTTGGCGACCAAGTGGCACAGGTTGACGGCGCGCAGGGCATCGCTCGGCGCATCGCAGACCTGCTTAAAGGACAGGATTTCGCCGCGAGCGGCCCCAATCGCTTCATCACCACCGGGCCGCTCTCAGGCGCAGCCGGGCTGGAGCCCGCGCTCACGGCACGCGGGTTCGGCGCCGCGGAGGCGTTCTGAACACCGCCAATTCCCTTGCGAAACACTCGCAAAGATCGTGGTGGCAAAACCGATTACCCTGACCTAAAAACCCGCGAAACATTTACTCCACTTGTGGGTTATGAACGCAAACGTTCGGAACAATGGGCGGGACGGATCATCCATCCGCACCGCCCGCAACACAAAGAGCCGCGTGTGAATTACGATCAGATTTTCGACCAGGCGATTGACCGCTTGCACGAAGAAGGCCGCTACCGGGTCTTCATCGACATCATGCGGAACAAGGGCGCCTATCCTAACGCGCGCTGTTTCCATGGGCACAACGGGCCGAAACCGATCACGGTGTGGTGTTCCAACGACTATCTGTGCATGGGCCAGCACGAAAAGGTGATCGCCGCGATGGAAACCGCGCTGCACGATGTTGGCGCAGGGTCGGGCGGCACCCGCAATATCGGCGGCAACACCCATCTGCATATCGAGCTGGAACGCGAACTGGCCGACCTGCACGGCAAGGACGGCGCGCTGCTGTTCACCTCGGGCTATGTATCGAACGATGCGACGCTGTCGACGCTGGCGCGGTTGCTGCCGGGCTGCGTGATTTTCTCGGACGAACTGAACCACGCCAGCATGATCGCAGGCATCCGCAATTCGGGCTGCGAGAAACGGGTGTTCCGGCACAATGATGTCACGCATCTGGAAATGCTGCTCGCCGCCGAAGACCCCGACACGCCCAAACTGATCGCGTTTGAAAGCGTTTATTCGATTGATGGCGATGTCGCCCCGATCCACGCGATTTGCGATCTGGCGGATAAATACAACGCGCTCACCTATATCGACGAAGTTCACGCGGTCGGGATGTATGGGCCGCGTGGCGGCGGGATTTCCGAACGTGATAACGCCGCGCACCGGATCGACATTATCGAAGGCACTTTGGGCAAGGCGTTCGGGGTGATGGGCGGCTATATCGCGGCGAGCACCAAGGTGATCGACTGCATCCGTTCCTATGCGCCGGGCTTCATCTTCACCACCTCGCTATCGCCGGTGCTGGTGGCGGGCGTGCTGGCATCGGTACGGCATTTGAAAGAGAGCAACGTCGAGCGCAACGCGCAGATGCGCGCCGCCGCCATGCTCAAGCTGAAATTCGCCGAGGCTGGCCTGCCGGTGATGGATTCTGTCACCCATATCGTGCCGCTGATGGTGGGCGATCCGGTGCGCGCCAAGAAGATCAGCGATATCCTGCTGGCCGAATACGGCGTCTATGTGCAGCCGATCAACTTCCCCACAGTGCCGCGCGGCACCGAACGCCTGCGCTTCACACCGGGGCCGCATCACAGCGAGCCGATGATGGATGAACTGACGAGCGCGCTGGTGGAAATCTGGGACAGGCTGGAACTGGAACTGGCCGAGGCGGCGTAATCCCGCCCGCGCCGTGCCGTAACGTCCTTTGACGCGCCGCGCGGCTGGGCTAGGCACTCCCCCGATCAGATTCGGGAGAATATAGTGAGCGGTACGCCAGATCAGACTTACGCCGAGGTCGTCCTCGGCCGCCGCAGCATTCGCGGCTATCTCGACAAGCCGGTGCCGCGCGCGCTGATCGAGGAAGTGCTAGCCCTCGCGATGCGCTCGCCATCGTCGATGAACACCCAGCCGTGGCATTTCCATGTCATCACTGGCGCGCCATTGGGCCGCATCCGGCGCGGCAATACCGAACGGATTTTGGCGGGTGAGCCCGACAGCCGCGAATTCCGCCGGGGGGAGCCATTCGCAGGCGTCCACCGCGACCGGCAGGTTGAAGTTGCCAAGCAATTGTTCGGCGCGATGGGGATTGAACGCGACGACAAACCCGCCCGTCAGGACTGGGTGCTGCGCGGTTTCCGCCAGTTCGATGCGCCGGTGTGCGTGATCGTCACCTACGACCGCGAACTGTCCGGCAGCGATGACACCGCGTTTGATTGCGGCGCGGTAACAACCGCGCTGGTCAACGCGGCGTGGAGCCGGGGGCTGGGCTGCGTGATCAACAGCCAGGGCATCATGCAAAGCCCGGTGGTGCGCGAACACGCGGGCATCCCCGACGATCAGGTGATCATGAAAGCCGTCGCAATGGGCTGGCCCGACCCGGATTTCCCGGCCAACGCCGTCGTATCCTTGCGCAAAAGCGTTGACGAGGCCGCGCGGTTTGTGGGGTTTGACTGAAGGTCAGCGTGACAAACTACCGTTCCGCTTTTCGGGGGTAGTGGGCAGCGGGGCTATGAACGGTATTGGGTGGTTTTAAGCCATCCCGTCACCCCAGCGAAAGCTGGGGCCTAGGGCGCTTTCCAGCGGAACAAATTTATATGCCATCCGCCCGGGATCATCCGTGAGCGGTCTATAATGCCGTCTGCTCCACTCGCCCGAGCAGCATCGGCATTGCGCCAGGAAGGAGGTTCTTTGCCAGCTTCGAGTGCGGCTCGCCACGAAGTATTCGACAGCTCGCGATCAACGCCTAAGGCTCGACAGGCTTGCTCGTCATGCTGATCAAGAACGTGGGCGACGCCAACCATCAAAGGGATAACAGCACGCGGTTGACCGTCTTCACGAATGTAGCCGGAAACCGCAATCATGGCCCACTCAAGCTTTGGGCTCATGTATAGGGTTGTTTGTCCCGGTCGATGGTATCGGCCCGCGCTTTGAGGCAGAGGCGGAGCAAGGACATCCTTCTCCCTATCAACGAGAACCGAGCGAAAGAAAGGTCCGCTGACCTGCCGGAACCTCGGCATATGTCGGCTAGATTCTGTGCAGTCATTCATTTGAAAAGGCTGGCACGCGAGACCTGCATCAGCTTATCCAATTCGCCGTCGCATCCCCAGCAACGGCTTTTGGCGGCGCATAATGTAAAACTGCCACTCCGTAGCGCGGAATGAGACCTTGCCCGGTTGCAAGCAAGGTTTCCGATACCTCTGCAGATATTCCAGCCATTAACCCCGCAACGATGGTGACAGGCGTTCGAAACGTCCATCCTTTATGATATCAGTTACCAAGGCAGCAACACGATTCAGAAATCGAGCGCCATAGCCGGATCGCCCGCTTGCGCTGCGGGAGAGCCGGGCGGACGACGGATCAGCCAGTCGGCCCGCGCCAGCGCCCCCTGCGCGCCGCTATCCTGATTGGTGATCGGTTCCAGCCCCGCCTCGCCCCAGTGCGCGCGAAGGAAAGTCTCACGATCGCCGGTGGCGGTGATCCCGGCCGCCAGCGGAATTGTCCGCCAAGCCAAGGTTTCGCGCCAGCATTGCCCCTGCAACCCTGCCAGCAGCGGCACCAGAAACAGCCGCGCAGTAACCATTGCCGAGGTCGGATTGCCGGGCAGGCCCAGCACCCATTTACCCCTTGCCCGCCCCAGCCACACCGGCTTACCCGGCTTCAGGGCGACTTTGGAAAACAGCAGTTCCAGTCCGTGGGGCGCGAACATCGGCTTGGCGAAATCGCGCTCTCCCACCGAAGCGCCGCCAGTGACAATCACCACATCGGCCTGTTGCAACATCTCCCCGGCCAATCGTTCAAGCGCTGGCAGACTGTCCTGACCGATCATCCGGGCGACCACCCTGCCCCCGGCGCGTTCCGCCATCGCAGCCACGCCGAAGGTCACACTTTCGGGAATGGCATCGGCCCGCAGATGCGCCATGCCCGGCGTTGCCAATTCATCGCCGGTGCCGATAATTGCCACGCTGGGCCGTGCGGCAACGGTGACGCTCGCCCGGTCGGCAGCCGCCGCGGCGATCATCGCGCGCGGGGTAAGGCGGGTGCCCGCTGGCAACAGGATATCGCCTTCGCAAATGTCGCTTCCGGCCGCGCGCACGTGCCAGCCGGGGCCATAGCCATCGGCAAAGCACACGTCATCGCCTTCGCGGCTGGCGTATTCCTGCATGATACAGCGATCGGTGCCCACTGGCATGGGCGCGCCGGTAAAGATGCGAACAGCCTCGCCCGGCCTGACAGGCTTGGCGAAGCTCGCCCCTGCGCGTGCCTCCCCGATGACGCGCAGCACCGCGCCGGGGCGCGTGGCCGCATCCGTGACCGCATAACCATCCATCGCAGCCGTCGCGGTGCGCGGGTAGGTGCTGCGCGCGATCAGCGGCGCGGCGAGCACGCGGCCCGCGCCCTCGGCCAGCGGTATTTCCACGCTTGCGAGCGGGGCAACCGCACCTTCGAGCAGGGCCAGCGCTTCATCAAAGCTGATCACGCACACACATCCCGCAGGCGCGGCAGTGCCCCCGCAATCGAGCACGGCTTGTGGCGGCTATCGAATTCGAGTTCGAGCAATCCGTCCCACGCATCGCGGCATGCCCCGGTCGATCCCGGCACGCAGAAGATAAAGGCATCACCCGCCTGTCCGGCAAAGGCGCGCGATTGCATGGTGGCGACGCCGACGCTGATCAGGCTCTTGTTGTGGAAGGCGACGGAAAACCCGTCCATGTCGCGGCGCAGCAGCGGCTTGGCCGCTTCGGACGTGCTATCACGCGGGGAAAAACCGGTGCCGCCGGTGTTGAGCACCGCCATGCCGAGCGGGTAGCACATCGCCTCTGTGTCAATTCCAGCCATCGGGACTTAGCCTCCTATTGATGCAAGATGCGGGGTTGCTCCGCTATTACCATCATGCAGGCGATGCGGGGGAGCCTTGGTTGCAACAAGCCCGCGAATATGCGCAATCAACGGCTGCGGATTCACCCGCCCCCGCCGGTAGGAAAGCCGCGCTACTCCAACTCCAGAATCACCGCGTCGACCGCCAGGCTTTCGCCTTCTGCCGCGTTGATCTTGGCGATCACGCCTTCTTTTTCGGCGCGCAGGATGTTTTCCATCTTCATCGCTTCGACCGTGGCGAGTGGCTGACCCGGTTGCACCGTTTCGCCTGCCGCCACGTGCAGCTTCACCAGCATCCCCGGCATCGGGCAGATGAGGAAGCGCGACAGGTCAGGCGGCGCCTTTTCGATCATCAGCGATTCGTGCCGCGCCAGCCGCAGCGGCAGCACC
>JAHJSJ010000104.1 GCA_018830415.1 Alphaproteobacteria bacterium
AAGCGCTGGCGGCGGAATGGCGGCGGCAGGGCGATAAAATCGATCCCGCCAGCCTGCCGCTGCGCGATATGGCCGATTACGCGATTGATGTGGTGGCCGGGGATCGGGCGGCGATTGCCGATGGTCTGATCGCCTATGCCGAGACCGATACGCTGTGTTACCGCGCCGATCCTGACACGCCGCTTTACGCCCACCAACAGGCCGTGTGGGAGCCGCTGCTCGCGCGGTTTGAGGCGGATCATGGCATAGCGCTGGTGCGGGTCAGCGGCATTCTCCACCGCCCGCAACCGGCACCCGCATTGGCGGTGCTGCGCGCGCGGCTGGAAGCGCTGAACCCATTCGCACTGGCCGGGGTGGAGGCGATGACAAAGCTGGCCGCCTCACTCGTCACCGCGCTCGCCGCGCTCGACGCAGCGGGCGAGGATGAAGCGCTGGCGCTGTGGCAGGCGGCGTGTCTTGAGGAAGAATGGCAGGCCGATCTATGGGGCCGCGACTGGGAGGCCGAAGAACGCCGCGCGGGGCGCAAAGCCGGTTTCCTGCGGGCGTGGCAGTTTGCCAAGGCTGCGGGCGGGGTAAGCCCGCTAGCGTAAATTCAGGCGCCATCGGTCTTTTAACACTCGACCTGCGATTCGGCTTTCGCTAAACAACGGAGAAGGCTGCCAAAAGGAGGCTATCGTTGGCTTTTCTCATCTTTTGCTCTCTGATTTGGCTGGCATCCGGCATCGCCAGCGCGATCGTAATGAGCAATAAAGGGCACAGTGGCTGCGCAGGCTTTGCACTTGGTTTTCTTCTCGGCCCCATCGGCTTGGTAATCGCTCTTATTTTGCAACCCAATAGCGCCGTTCTTGAACGTAATGATTTGCATTCCGGCCTGCACAAGAGATGCCCATATTGTGCCGAGACAATCCGCGCCGAAGCGACAAAGTGCAGGCATTGTGGAACGCTTTTGCAAAGGCCACTGGATTCAGAACTGGCTAATCAACTTCAATTTTCCAAAGCCGAGTTAGATCTTTACAGTGAAAAACAATTAACCACCTTAGAAGATGTAGTTGCTACTGGTGACGCGGCGTCTCAATCAAGCGTGTGTGCGGCAATTTGCAAAAAAATCGGAAGACCGCCCTTTCAAGGGCCGCCAAGCGATTTTCTGGCCGCCTATAGAGACCAGCTCAGGCGTCATCTCCAGGATAGTGCCTTCTAACGTCAGGACCTATTTACCCCCCGCGACCCAATCCGCGACTTCGCCTGCCACCGTGTTTGCCGCGCGGTTCAGCGCCGCGCCCACTGCGCGGGCATCGGCTGGCACGCCGGTTTCGCGCGCTTCGAACCGGCGTGTGCTGGTCGCGCCCGCATCATCGATCCTGATCGCATCAAACCGCACCACCACCGCAGACGCGCGCGCATCATAGCCCATGTCGATCAGGCTGCCGCGCAGGCTCACCGTGGGCAGAGCAACGGTCTCGTCATTGGCGAGCACCAGCGCCCCGCCGCGCGCGCGCAAGGTTTCGCCCAGCAGACTGCGGAACAGGCGCGCAGGTTTTTCCACCCAGAATGCGTCTTTGAGATAGGCCAGTTCTGTATCCGACACCGCCACCGGAACACGCAGCACATCCAGTTTGGCCGGAGTGTCGAGGCTTAGCACCGCGATGACCGGGCGCTGCGCCCCGGAAACCCCATCTCCCGAAGCCGCGCGCGCGGTCGGGCTTAACGTCAGCAGGCTTTCCGGCGCGGTGCCGCCCAGGCTGATACAACCGGGCAGCGCCAGCAATGCGGGCAGCATGATCAGGGCGGGCCATTTTCGCAGGCTCATCAAATCGATCTTCCTCATGGCTTGTAATCCGGCAGTGATTCGCCCCCAAGCAGCGCGCCCGCGCCTTCGCTTTCGAGCTTTTCGGTGATCGCCCGCAAGGCGCGGCTGGTGGCGCGCAGATCCTGCAAGGTTGCCTCGGCGTTGGGCAGCGTGCTGGTGCGCAATTGCCGCGCGGCGGGGCGGGTATCCTCCAGCGTTGCTGAAAGCGAGGTTAGCGCCTGATTCGCCGCGTTCAGCGTCCCACGCAGTTCCTCGGCCAGCGGTGCGCCTTCTTTCTTGACCAGCGTATCGGTGGTCAGCGTCAATTGTTCGACCGCATCCAGAGTTTCGTTGAATTCGGTCAGCGTCGTCTGGAACTGCTCCAGATTGGCGACCAGCGTCGGGGTCGCATCTGCCAGCCCGCCAGTCAGGCGGCTGGAATTACGCAGAATTTCAGAAATTTCCCGCTGGTTTTCCGGCCCCAAAATGGTGTTGAGCTGTTCGGTCAGCGTCGCCAGGCGTTCCAGCAGGATCGGGGCATTTGCGACAATTGCGCCAAACCCGCCGCGTCCAGGCGGGATTGCCGGTCTGCCTTCGGGGCAGGCGGTGCTTTCACAGGTGATCGGCGGCGCATCCTTGCGCGCGCCGTCCAGAAGGATGGTCGACACCCCGGTAAAGCTGGCCTCGATCGTGGCCTGTGTGCCGACCAGCATCGGCACATCATCGCGCACCTTGATCCGCACGCGCACGAATTCGGGGTTGTCTTTGGCCAGTGCGATTTCGATCACCTGCCCAACTGGCACACCAGCAAAACTGACCTGGCTGCCATTGGCAAGCCCCGACACCGATTGGCCGTAGAAGATGTCATATTC
>JAHJSJ010000105.1 GCA_018830415.1 Alphaproteobacteria bacterium
ATCCTTGAGATTGGTGCGTACAGTGGCGCTCGCGCCCAGTTCAAACCGTTCGCCGATCCCGATCCGCGCATCTGCGCCCACCAGCGCACTGGTGCCCGAAAATCCAAGGCCTTCGAACTGATCGAAATTGTAGCGCGCGCCCAAGAACAGTGCGAATTCATGGCGGCGCAGTTCGGCCCCGTTCACCGCGCTGCGGGGCGAGAAATTGGTCGACAGGCTCGCTATCAGGCGGCGCGATTTGGCGTCGCCGTCCACCAGCAGCGCGGTCCGCCCGGCCCCGCCTGCACCGCCCGTTTCACCCGATACAGCATCAGTCACCCGATCGCTGCGGAATTCGAGCTTCCCGAGCATCGACAAAGGTGAGGCATCGGGGCGGTGGGCAAAGGCAATGCTGCCATCCATGATTTCGCTCACCGCGCCGCGAGTACTTTCAGCCCGCGTCCAGGTTCCGCCCGAACCAATTAGGCTGCCTTCGCCCAGCTGGCGGATCGCGCCAAAGGTCAGACCCTTGCGGTCAGCAGTTTCGCCATCGCGCACTTCGCCGCGCGCGGTCACGCTCCAGCGGTCCTTGCGCCACGCAGCGCCAAATGTGACGGCGGTGAAATCTTCAAACAACAGCCCGCTGCTCAATTGCCCGCCACTGGCAACCGGCTGTGCGGGGTTGATCACGCGGCTGGCGTTTTCAGCGTTGGAGAGCGCACCGCCCAATGTGCGGTTGCCATCAATCGTCGCATCAATCGTCAGCGCCGGGCTGACCTGCAGGGTCTGCGACAGGCCAAACGCGGCAAAGCTGCGCGTCCCCTGTTCGCCGATGCTATCCTTGCCGAGCGTGGTGACCACTTGCCCGCCCTGCCACGGCGAAACCTCAACCCCGCCGCGCAATTGGCGCGCATTGAGCGTTTCGCCATCGGCGATTTCATAGGTACCGACCAGCCGCACATCCTGGGTGATCGCATAGCGCGCGCCAATCCGGTGGCGGGCGGGAAGATCGATGCTTTCAGCCTTGCCCAGCGCTACGGCAGTGCTGGCGGACAATTCCAGCTTGTTATCGAACAGGCGCTGTGTCGCGCCCGCTTCGAGCACGGTTGAAGACGCATCGCCGCCATTGGCCAGCCGGTCATCAAAATGCGTCAGCCCAATGCGCAGATCAGTGCGTTGACGGGTCAGAACCATCTGGCCCTGCGCGGCGCGGCGGCGGGCAGCGTCGATCAGGCTTTCGTCCTGCCATACAGAACCGACAATGTTGAGATCCTGGCTGAGCAGCACGCGACCGTCCACGCCCAGCTTGCGGCGACCACGTTCAGCCGCGTTCTGCTGTCCGATCCCATAATCACTATCGATCTCGCGCGCATAGGCGAGCAGGTCGAGGGTTGCGGTCTGGTGCTGCGCTTCGATCAGCCAGCCGGTCGCCGCCTCGCTTTCGCGGTGGCTGACGCCGAACTCGGCGCGAATTTCGGTGGCATCGCCAATCTCGGCACGCAGATCAATCGCACCCAGATCGGTGCGCTGCGCGTCGCCGCCGGGGCCGGTCAGGCCAGCATCAGTAATTGCGCTCGCCCCGATCCGCACTGCGCCATCGTCGCTGGTCCAGTCAGCGCGCACGCCAGCGTTCATTTCGGATTCGCCCGCCCCGTCACTTTCAAATTCAATGACGATGAATTGCGGGTTGAGGTTCTCATCGCGGCTCAACACCGGCGCGGCAAAGCTGATCGTGCCCGACAGCAAATCAATGTCATAATCGGCAAAGCGGGTCAGTTCGCGAGCCGACACAATCAATTCAGGGCGGAAGCGGTCGCGGACTTCGATGGTCACTCGCTCAGAATTGGCAAGGATGCGGCGGCTGGCGAGGCTGTATGGCCCCGTAATCCCCTGACCCTGAATTTCCTGACGCTGGAACCGGCTGGCGATTTCGGCGGCGAAGGCCTGCGCCTTGACCGCGCCTACCCGCGCTTCGGCCTTCACACCGGTTGCCGTGCGGTTGTAATTGGCCAGTCGGGTTTGATTAAATGCGGTCTGGAAATCGCCGTACAGCGCATAAAACGTCGATGTTTCAATGCGGACATAGAGCTTATCGCGGCTAGCGGCATCGAACTGGCGCGCCGATGCATCGCCGAACACGGTATAATAGGCCTGCGGATCAAGTGCGCCGAGCGCCCGTTGATCTTCGCGTTGTTTGCCGCTGTCATAGGCGAGGGTGAGCAGGTATTTGCCCAGCACCTGGCCCTTGGCATAGAGCGCGACGCGCGCATCTTCACCCAGATCGCTGTCAAACTGCCCGGCGCGCTCCATATTATCGGCGACAGTGCGCGCGCCGACGGTGCCTTCAGCCAGGCCCACGATCGTCCATTCGATGTCACCCGGTTCAATCCACGCTTCCAGTTCCTGACGGCGGGTGATCGTGCCATCCTCGAACGCAAATGCCAGCCGCAGCGAACCGCTGACCATTGTCGGCGCAAGTTCGATACGGGCGATGCCGTCGTTGCCTTCCACCACCCAGCGCGCAGCAATCGGCGCGGTGCCGGTGAGCTGGTTCAATTGCTGGCGATCAATCTGCTCGGCGCTTTGATACGGCGAATTGAGAGTGAAGTTGCCCGACAGCCCTTCGCGCAGCGGGCGGTTGTTGCGATCGAGCACCCGCACCGCAATCACCGGCCGGGTGCGGCCATCCGCGATTAGTTGCGATTGTGCGGTCAGTAATTCGACCTTGGCGGGTGCCCGGGTGAAGAACACTTCGCGGGTGAAGGTTTTGGACACTTCGCCAAAGCTGTTGACGATACGCGCTTCGATCACGGTGCGATCATTCACCAACGGCACGCCGCGCCATTGGCTGACGGCAAAGCGGCCCTTTTCGGGGTTCTGGGTGCCGTCAAACGCCAGCGGATCAACCGGCTTGCCATCAACGAAAAGCTGCACGCTCTGCCCGCGGCGGTGGCGAATGGCGACGCGGATCGCGGGCGCGCGCGGGTTGGCGTCGGCGGTCGGGTTCAGAAAACCGTCCTCGCCATCGCCAAGCGCGAGAAAGTCTGTCGCCACGGGCGCGGCTTCCTTCTTGGCGGAAACGGGGGCTTCGATGGAAACCGGAGCGGCGTTTTCAGGCACAATCGCGTGGAAATCGGCAACCACCAGGCTGCCGCCCTGACCGATGACAAAACGCGACGATGTGCTGCCAGCATTGCGGGTGGAGGACGAACAATCGATCATCCGCGCGCCTTCAGGCAGCGTCATGCGTGACACCTGCACTACGTGGGTTCCGGGCACGACGCCTTCGAAATGATAACGCCCGTCGGCGTCGGTGATGGCAAAGCTGCCATCTTCCATCATCACCCGAACCCCTGCGATTCCTGTGCGTTGTGCTTCATCGATGGTGCAAGCACTGGCGGTAATCCGGCCGATGATGGTCATGCGATCGGCAATCCCGTCACGCACCAGATCAACCGCCGCGCTGGCGCGCGACAGGCGGCCCAACGCATCGCGCGCAACTGCATCATTCAACGCCCGGCCTGGCTGGGCATCAGGACGCACGGTCATGGCATAAGTCACCCGCGCAGTCGCACCGCCAGCAAGGTCGCCCAGTGCAATCGTCAGAACCCGGCCATCGGGCGCGATCGTCACTGCCTCAAGCGCACGCTCACCATTGATGCGGATCGTATCCGGGCGCAGTCGCAGCCATCTTGATGGGGTGTCGGTCACGCTCACCGCCCGCTTGACCCGGCCAGGATCGGTGTTGCGTATGGTCAGGGTATACAAAATGACGTCTCCGGGCGCCGCATTAACGCGCGATGCGGTTTTGGTCAGCGCCAGATCAAGGCTGGGGCGATCAACCGGAA
>JAHJSJ010000106.1 GCA_018830415.1 Alphaproteobacteria bacterium
AGGCTTCCATCGCGTCATCGTCCTGCTCAACGGCAAGCTCGATCAACTCGCTGCGATAGACAGCGGCTTCGTCAGCCATGTCGGCAGGGATCTCTTCATAGAAGAACTCGGCGCCCAGCGCTTCGTCCTTCCAGATGATCGCGCGGTTGTTGACGAGATCGACCAGACCCTTGAGATCAGCTTCGATGCCGATCGGAAGATAAAGCACCGCCGGACGCGCGCCGAGACGGTCGATGATCGACTGGACGCAATATTTGAAGTTGGCACCGGTGCGATCCAACTTGTTGATGAAGCACATCCGGGGGACGCCGTATTTGTCGGCCTGACGCCATACGGTTTCGGACTGCGGCTCAACCCCGGCCACGCCGTCAAAACAGGCGACCGCGCCATCGAGCACGCGCAAGGAGCGTTCGACTTCGATGGTGAAGTCAACGTGTCCGGGGGTGTCGATGATGTTGATGCGGTGTTCGGGGCCCTTGCCGTCTTCGGCCTGCCAGAAACAGGTCGTCGCGGCCGAGGTGATGGTGATCCCGCGTTCTTGCTCTTGCTCCATCCAGTCCATCGTCGCCGCGCCATCGTGCACTTCGCCGATCTTGTAGGACTTGCCGGTGTAGAACAGAATCCGTTCAGTCGTGGTGGTCTTGCCAGCGTCAATATGCGCCATAATGCCGATATTGCGGTAGCGTTCGAGCGGATGGCTGCGTGCCATGATGCGTTCCTCAGGTTGGCTGGAGCGGAGCAGGCCACCAAGGCCTCGCGCGCGCTCCATATAGTTGCTTTTGTGACAGCGCAAAGTCCGACCGCCCCTTTTTCACAAGGAAGCGGTCAGGCGTTTCCCCTGCCCCGCGCGCTTACCAGCGGTAATGCGAGAAGGCGCGGTTGGCGTCAGCCATGCGGTGCGCGTCTTCGCGCTTCTTTACCGCATTGCCACGGTTGTTGGCGGCATCCATCAACTCACCCGACAGCCGTGCTGCCATCGTGGTTTCCGGACGGCCGCGCGCCGCGGTGATCAGCCAGCGGATCGCCAGCGCCTGAGCGCGTTCGCTCCGCACTTCGACCGGCACCTGATAGGTCGCCCCGCCAACGCGGCGGCTGCGCACTTCGACCTGCGGCTTCACATTGTTGAGCGCATCGTGGAACAGCTGGATCGGATCGGCCTTGGACTTTTCCTCCACCGTGGCGAGCGCGCCATAAACGATCTTTTCAGCAACAGCCTTTTTCCCGTCGAGCATGAGGTTGTTCATGAACTTCGACAGAATCTGATCACCATACTGGGGATCGGGCAGAATGACCCGCTTTTCGGGACGACGACGACGTGACATGGCACTTCTTCCTTATCTAGCAGCGCGTTCCCGCGAAGGCGGGGACCTCAGGCCGCTGGCGATCTGCCGGCGGCGGGAGGCTCCCGCCTTCGCGGGAGCGCACAAAGAAACCGATTATTTAGGCCGCTTGGCACCGTACTTCGAACGGCTCTGCTTGCGGTCTTTGACACCCTGCGTATCGAGCACGCCGCGCAGGACGTGGTAACGCACACCGGGAAGATCGCGCACACGCCCGCCGCGGATCAGCACGACGCTGTGTTCCTGCAGGTTGTGGCCTTCACCGGGGATGTAGCTGATCACTTCGCGCTGGTTGGTCAGGCGCACCTTGGCCACCTTGCGCAGCGCCGAGTTCGGCTTTTTCGGGGTCGTCGTGTAAACACGGGTGCAAACGCCGCGCTTCTGCGGGTTCTGCTCCATCGCAGGGACCTTGGACTTGGCCTTCTGCGGAACGCGGCCCTTACGGACCAGCTGGTTGATTGTCGGCATTAGTTCTCACTTCACCTGATAAGGGTGGAACCCAAGCCGGACGATGAAGGAGGAGAAGAATAAGCCCTGATTCGTCACCCCAGCGAAAGCTGGGGCCTAGGGCCGCAAGCACTCAGCTGGCGGCGGGAGATCCCAGCTTTCGCTGGGATGACGAATAGGCCGAAACGCTCCACCCGCAAATCCGGCCCTTCGGCCACCGGGTTACTTTGACGGCTGCCCCTGTTGGAGAGACGCACCGGCAATGTTCAGCTCGATCCGGGTATGACGCCGGAAGATGCGGGCCCTTAGGCGGGTTTGGGTGGGGGGTCAAGGGTGGTGTTGGAGTGCACCAGCGGCACCACAACAGCGAGCCCGCCACCAAACGGCGCGCAGCGAAACTAACGTTTGGCACAATAACGGCGGCGCAGCCGCCGCAAGGCCGACCGGCCGCCCGAGCGAATGCGAGGAAAGCCAAGGCGGACGGACGTCCGCCGCCCGGCGCCTGAGGGCGCCTACAAACGACTCGCGGACGGGCTGCGTGAATTAAGACCCCAGAAACCCCACCAGCGCCCGCACCTTGCGGCTGCGCCATTGCGGGCGCGGGGCGAGTAGCCAGTAGCCGCGCTGGGATGACTCCGGCCCCTCCAGCACTTCCAGCGCGCCGCGCGCAATCGCGCCTTCGGCCAGCGCCAGCGGCAGAATGGTGCGCCCCATCCCGGCAAGCGCCGAGGCCAGCGCCTGACCGGGGCTGCCGGCCTTGACGCAAGCATTGATTCCATCGGGCAGCGGCGCGCCCGGCCAGTCGATCCACGGCCCAGAGACATTGGCGCGGTGCTGCGGCGCGGCCACGGTAACGCGCATCGCGGGGGCCAGCGGCACACCCTCCAGCTCACCCGGCCCGTCCACCAGCCGGATCGCCAGATCAAGGTTCGCCTCGGCAAAATCGGCGTGTTCATCGGCGGCGAGGATATACTGGATGCCCGGCGTATCCGCCTGAAACCGCGCCAGTCGGGGGGCGAGCCATTCGGCGAAGAATTCGCGCGGGGTCGCGATGGTATAGCGATCGGACGCCTGTCCCGCCTGCATCACATCGACGCTTTCCTCGAACCTGAGGAACCCTTCGCGCAAGGGGTCAAGCCCGGCGGTGCCTTCAGGCGTCAATTCCAGCCCCTTGGGCGTCCGGCGGAACAAGACCACGCCCAGCACATCTTCCAAGGCGCGGATCTGCTGGCCGACGGCTGCCGGGGTAACGGCCAGTTCATCCGCCGCGCGGGTGAACGACAGGTGGCGCGCGGCGGCATCGAACACGCGCAGGGCGTTCAGGGGAAGATGGGTGCGTTTCACGCCGCAGGAATTAGGCGCGGGCGCGGCTGACCGCAAGGATCAACGCGTGCTGCGTCCCTCAGCCGTTTCGGGCGCGGCGAGCGGGAAGAACGGGATGCGCACTTCGGCGGGCGATCCATCGGGCCGTTCAAAGGTGTAGAACCCTTCCATCGAACCGAACGGCGTTGTCAGCGGGCAACCCGACACGTAATCATGGCTCTGCCCGGGGGAAAGCAGCGGCTGTTCACCCACCACGCCTTCGCCATCGACATGGTTCACCATCCCGCGCCCATCGGTGATCCGCCAATGCCGGGTGCGCAGGCGCATCGGTTCGTGCGAGGCGTTTTCGATGCGGATGTGATAGACCCAGAACCACTTGCCCGCATCTGGCTGCGATTGTTCGGGCAGATAGTTGACGGCGACCCGGACGGTTACTCCGTCAGTGGTGGCTGCGTGCTGGAAGAGTTCTTTCATAACGCCTCTCAACGTAGCGATTTGCGCATCCGTCACAAGAGGCTGAGTATCCTTAATCCCCGCTGTATGCTGCGGGGACGGCAAATCGTTCACCCGCGGGCCAACAGTTCCTCGATCTGGCCGAGGCGTTCCTTGCCGAAGAACATTTCGGTTTTGGTGCCCTTTGGCCCGACGAACATCGTGGGAATGCCGAAAGCGCCGCGTGCAACCACGGCGTCAGTGTTGGCGGCAAGGCGTTGTTTCACTGCATCGCTCTGCGCGCGGGCGAACAGGTCGACGGCGTCAAAACCTGCCGCGTTCAGCACTGCGCCGATGGCCTGCGGATCGGTGATATCCAGCCCGTCCTCCCAGATCGGTCGCAGCAGCGTGTCGGCAAACTGCACCCCGCGCCCGTCTTCGTCGGCTGCGGTCAGCATCCGTTGCAGGAGAATCGAATTGAACGGGAATTGCGGGTGCAACCGGTATTTGTCCAGCCCGTGGCGGGCAATAAAGCGCTGCATTTCCAGCATCGCATAGTCGTTCTTGCCCTTCACCTCGCTGTCGCGGACCATCGGCGGGGCGTTGCCGGTCAGCTTGTGCATTCCGGCCAGAAACACCGGGATCACGTCAAGTTCGGCCTCATAACGTTTGACCAGATCGCGCAGCGGCCACCACACCAGATAGGCATTGGGGCTGACGAAATCGAACACCAGTTCCACGCGGGTTGCCATGTGTGCCTCCTAAATCCCCGCCGCTTTAAGCGCCTGATCCATGTCTTCGACCAGATCGGCGATGTCTTCGAGGCCCACATTGATCCGCAGCAGGCCTTCTGTCACGCCCATATCGGCGCGGGCTTCTTCTGTCATTCCGGCGTGGGTGGATGATGCCGGGTGGCACATCAGGCTGCGCGCGTCGCCGATATTGTTGGAGATATCGATCAGCGCGAGCGCATCGAGCACCGCAAAGGCGCGCGCGCGGGTGCCGACGTCGAGCGCGAAGATCGGGCCGGTCGCATCCATCTGCGCCTTGGCAAGATTGTGGCGCGGATGGCTCGGCAGACCGGGGTGGAGCAGGTGCCCGCCCGCCGCGCGCACACGCGGTTCAAGAAATTCGCCCAATGCCACCGCCTGCTCGGATTGCTTGAAGGCGCGCAGGGGCAGCGTCTCCAGCCCCTTCATTACCACCCATGCATTGAACGCCGACAGCGTCGGCCCGGTGTTGCGCTGGAACGGCATCAGCACGTCGTCGATCCATTGCTGGCTGGCACAGATCGCGCCTGCCAGCACGCGGCCCTGCCCGTCCATCAGCTTGGTCGCGGAATAGGCCACCACGTCCGCGCCAAACTCCATCGGGCGCTGCAACACGGGAGAGGCAAAGGCGTTGTCCACCACGCTGGTGATTCCATGCGCGCGCGCCACCCCGCAGACATGCGCGAGGTCAACGATATCGAGCGTCGGGTTGGCAGGGGTTTCAAAGAAAAACACCTTGGTGTTGGGCCGGATCGCGGCCTCCCACGCGGCATTATCGGCGCTGTCAATGACGGTGGTTTCGATCCCGAACCGGGGCAACAGGGTATCGACCAGCCAACGGCACGAACCAAACGCAGCCCGCGCGGAAACCACGTGATCGCCTGCGGAAAGCTGACACAGCAAAGCCGCCGTCATCGCCGCCATGCCGCTCGCCTGCGTGCGGCAAGCCTCGGCCCCCTCCATCAGCGCAATGCGTTCCTCCAGCATCGCCACGGTGGGGTTTTGCAGGCGCGAATAGGTCATGCCGGCCGCATCGCCCGCAAACCTGTCGGCCACGGTCTGCGCATCATCATAGGTATAGCCAGAGGTGAGAAACAGCGCCTCACTCGTTTCGCCATGCTCACTGCGCCAGGTGCCGCCGCGCAGCGCCTTGGTGGCGGGGCGCCAGTTGGCGGTTGCGGCACGGTCCATTCCGGTGGTCTTTTTCATGCGCCGCTGCTTAGGGCCGCAAAAGCCCGCTCGCAAGCAGGCCGTCATGCGCAGTGTCGCCGTGATCGATGGCGCCGAGCATCAGGGTGCCTTCGATCAGCGTCAGCAAATAGCGCGCGCCGCCCTTGGGATCAGGATCGTCGGCGGGCATCTGGGTTTCCAGCCAGCCGAGCAGTTCATCCATCATCGCGCGGGCGGCTGTGCGGTAACTGGCTATCCCGCGCACCGCGCCAGCGACGATTTCCCACCACAGCGCCAGGAACGGCTGCATGGCCGCTGCATCCCCCTGCGCCAGAATGCGGGCAACAACCTCACCGCGACTCGCCGCGCGCTCGGCTCCCATCGCCGCATCAAGCGCGGCAGCATAGACTTGCGCGATATGCCCTAGCAGATCGGCCATCAGCGCTTCCTTGCTGCCAAAATGATAGAGCAGCATCCGGTCGGATGTCCCCGCCGCGCGGGCCAGCGGGCGCAGGCTCGCCTGACCCAGCCCATGCGTGAGAACATGCGCGGCGAGCAGCGGTAGCAGGCTATCCCTGGTCATTGGCGGCTTTTTGGCAGGTTCGTTCATAAGGCTCTTGTAGCGGTTGCTACACCTTGCTACAAGCCTGTGTAGCAAGTGCTACATTTATCGGAGACGCCACCATGAATATTTCCTTCACCCCCTATGTCGCCCTGTTTGCAGGGGGACTTGTCGCCGCGCTGATCGCGGTCGTCTGGGTGCTTACCAAGCGGCAAACCATCGGCAGCCCGGCAATCGCGGCGGCGTTATGCGGCGGATTTGCCGCCTATACCGGCGTCACCATCTGGGCCGAGGGGGTCATGCCAGCGCTGGTAAACCACACCAGTAATCTGTGGGGCGTGCAGGTATGGTGGGATCTGCTGATCTCGCTCACCATCGCGCTGTTCCTGATCGTGCCGCGCGCACGGGCTGCGGGGATGAACGTGCCTTTGTGGACGCTGTTCATCGTCGCCACCGCCAGCATCGGACTTGCCGCGATGTGTGCGCGGTTGTTCTGGCTCGAACGCCAAGCTGCTGGGCGCGCCGCATAATCCTCCTTGCCCTCGGCCAAGGCGCTGCCTAGTCGCAAGAACCATGGCCGAGACGCGCGCGTCCCTTTCTGCTGACACCGCCGCGCCGGCGCATCCGCGCGATCCGCTGGGGTGGGTAGCCGCGATCACCGCCGCCTTTGCGCTGCTGGCAGGCTGGCGGTTGGCGGTCCCGTCAATCCCGGTGTTTGACGAGGTGCATTACATCCCCGCCGCGCGCGAATTGCTCAGCCTGTTCAACGGCGGGTTCGGCGATTACCTCAACCCCGAACACCCGATGTTGGGCAAACAACTGATTGCACTGGGCATGGCTATGTTTGGCGATAGCCCGCTGGGGTGGCGGATCATGCCGCTTGCCTTCGGCACGCTGGCGCTGTTCGCATCGATGCGGGCGCTGTGGTACGCCAGCGAAGACCGATTCGCTTGCATCGCGTTTGGCGTGCTGCTCGCCACCGGGTTTCACCTGTTCATCCAGTCGCGCATCGCCATGCTCGATGTGTTCATGGCAGCGTTTCTGGCGGTGGCGGCGTGGCAGTTTGCAGGCGCGATCCGTCAGCCGGAAACCGGCCGCTGGCGGTTGGCGCTGACCGGAATTGCGCTGGGCTGCGCGATGGCGGCAAAATGGAACGCGGTGCCGCTGGCGATGCTGCCGGGGCTGGTGTTTTTCGCCGCGCGCATTTCAGCCGGGCGGCGGCGGCTG
>JAHJSJ010000107.1 GCA_018830415.1 Alphaproteobacteria bacterium
AGCAGGATCGAGGCGATCGCGAAGAAGATGTCCTCGCCGAAGAACAGCCCGACATTGTCGGTCGCCGCCGCCATCGCTTTAACCTCGTCGCGCTTGTCTTCGGAGAGATCACCGTGCGTCTTGATCGCGGCGGCTTCGGCCATTGGCGCCACCAGCGGGCGCACCGCCTGCGGATGCCCGCCGATGTCCTTCATGCCGAGCGCCGAGGCTATCTGGCGGAAGGCGAGATAGGCCACCAGCAGCTTGCCCATGGTCGCGCCGCGCATCCCCTCGATCACCGCGCGGGCACGCTGCTGGAGCCCGTAGCGTTCGAGCAGGCCGATCACCGGCAGGATGATCCATGTGACCGAGATATAGCGGTTGTCGTTGAAAGCCTTGCCCAGTGCTTCGATCACCGCGACCGGATCGAGCCCCGCCAGCACGCCGGTCGCCAGCGCCGCGCTCACCACCACCAGCAGCGGATTGAAACGGAAGCCGAAGCCCGCAACGACGATGGCGATGCCCGCCAGCGGCCAGTAATTCATTCGCCCTCCTCCCCGAACCCGCCGCCGCCCGGCGTCAGGATCACAAAACTGTCGCCAGGGTGCATATCCGCCGAGCCGGTCGCGCCGAGTTCCTCGCATGTGCCGTCCGACCGCTCGATCCAGTTGCGCCCGGGAAGCGCATCATCCCCGCCGCAGATGCCGCGCGGCGCGATCCTGCGGCGGTTCGCCAGCATGTTGGCGCGCATCGGCTCGAGGAAGGTCACGCGCCGCACCACACCGTCACCACCGCGATGCCGCCCGCCCCCGCCCGATCCCCGCCGGATGGCGAATTCGTCAAGCCGCACGGGCAGGCGCGTTTCGAGGATTTCGGGATCGGTCAGGCGCGAATTGGTCATGTGGGTTTGCACCGCGCTGGTACCATCATGATCCGGCCCCGCACCAGATCCGCCGCAGATCGTCTCGTAGTACTGGTGGCGCTCGTTGCCGAAGGTGAAGTTGTTCATCGTCCCTTGCGAGGGCGCCAGCCTCCGGCAGGCAGCGAACAGCGCATCGGTGACGACTTGGCTGGTCTCGACATTGCCCGCCACCACCGCTGCGCCGGGGCGAGGGTTTAGCATCGAGCCTTCGGGCACGATCAGCTTAACCGGGCGCAGGCAGCCGTCGTTCATCGGGATCGCATCGTCAATCAACGTGCGCAGCACATAGAGCGCGGCGGCGCGGGTGATCGAGCGCGGGGCGTTAAAGTTATCGGTCAGCTGGTCACTCGTGCCGGTGAAGTCGAACACCGCGGAGCGATTGGCCCGGTCGATGCGAATTGCCACCGCAACGCGCGCGCCATTGTCCATGTCATAGGAAAAGCTGCCGTCCTCAAGCGCGCCCAGCAAACGACGCACACTTTCCTCGGCATTGGCGAGAACGTGGTTCATATAGGCGGCCAGCACATCGGCCCCGTGCTCGCGCGCGGCCCCTTGCAACAGTTCCGCGCCGCGTGTGCAGGCGGCCAGTTGGGCGCGCAGGTCGGAAAGGTTGCGATCCGGATTGCGCGCCGGATATTCCGCCGCAGCGAGCACCGCGCGCAACTCGTCCTCGCACAAGCGGCCTTCATCGACCGCCAGAAAATTGTCGATCAGCACGCCCTCTTCGGTGATGGTGCGGCTGTCGGGCGGCATTGATCCAGGCGCGATACCGCCAATATCGGCATGGTGCCCGCGCGCGGCCACGAAGGCGTCGGGCTGCCCTTGCCCCTCACCGTAGAACACCGGGACGATCACCGTGATGTCTGGCAAATGGGTGCCGCCGCGATAGGGATCGTTGAGCACATAGGCATCCCCGCGCCGGAACCCCCGCCCGTCGAGCGCGCTCCCTCGCGCCTCGATCACCCGCGCGATGCTGTCGCCCATACTGCCGAGATGGACCGGAATATGCGGGGCATTGGCGATCAGCGCGCCCGCCCGGTCAAACAGCGCGCAGGAAAAATCGAGCCGCTCCTTGATGTTGACCGAGGTTGCGGTGGATTGCAGCACCACGCCCATTTCCTCGGCGATCGCCATGAACAAGTTGTTGAAGATCTCGAGCCGGACGGGATCGACTGCGGTTCCGGCGGCGCGTTCGCGGGACAGCGGCACGCTGCGGGTAAGGATCAGGCTGCCTTCGTCGGCGAGCCGCGCCTGCCAGCCCTGCTCGACAACCGTCGTCGATCCCGGGTCGATGATCAGCATCGGCCCGCTCACCGCTTCGCCTGCCGCCAGCGCGCTACGGGCCAATACCGGCCAGTCACCCGGAAAAAGCGCCGCCGCTGCCGCCGTGGTTTCCGGGATGCCCGCCGCAGCGGAAAGCCCGCCCGATGCTCCGTGTGCCTCGACGCTCAGCGCCTCGACGATGATCGCGACATCCTTATCGGAATAGCCGAAACGCTGGCGGTGGAGCTGGCGGAAGGCAGCATCCATCGCCGCGGGATCATCGCATTGTATGGTCAGCAGACTGTCGCTCCCGGCAAAGCGCAGGCGTGCGCGAGGCTCGCTGAAGATCGCCTCGGCGGGGAGGCCTTGATCGAGCAGGGCCTGGCGCGCCTGCGCCTCGAGCGCGGCCAGCTCCTGCGCGAAGCTTTCGCCCAGGGGGAGCATCAGGCTGACCTCGCGGATCGCCTTCACAGGGGCAAGGCCGATCCCGTAGGCCGAGAGCATCCCGGCGAGCGGATGGATCAGCACCGTCTCCATCCCCAGCGCATCGGCGACGCGGCAGGCGTGCTGGCCGCCAGCCCCACCGAAGCAGGCCAGCGCATAACCCGTCACGTCATGCCCGCGCGCGACCGATATCTTGCGGATCGCGCCCGCCATATTGTCGGTCGCAATGGCGAGGAAGCCCTCTGCGATGGCATCGAGCGATTTCGGCTCCGAGAGCAGGGCTGCGACCTCCTCCAGTCGTGCGCGCGCCGCAGCTGAGTCGAGCGGCTGGTCGCCTCCCGGGCCGAACACTGCGGGGAAGAAGGCCGGATCGATCCGCCCGAGAAACAGATTGCAGTCGGTTACCGTCAACGGCCCGCCGTTGCGGTAGCAGGCCGGCCCGGGATCGGCCCCCGCGCTTTCCGGCCCAACGCGCAAGCGCGCGCCATCAAAGCGGCAGATCGAACCGCCGCCTGCCGCGACCGTGTGGATCTGCATCATCGGCGCCGCGACCCGCACGCCCGCAACCACGCTGTCGCCGGTCAGTTCGACCTCGCCCGCGTAATGCGCCACATCGGTGCTGGTGCCGCCCATATCGAAGCCGATCAGCCGCGTATGGCCGAGCGGCGCGCAGGCCGCGACCATGCCCACCACACCGCCCGCCGGGCCGGACAGGATCGCATCCTTGCCGCGAAACGCACCAACCTCGGCCAACCCGCCATTCGACTGCATGAAGCGCAAGGCATGTGCGGCGGGCAGGCTGGCGGCGAGCTTATCGGTGTAGCGCCGCAGGATCGGCGAGAGATAGGCGTCGACCACAGTCGTATCCCCGCGCGGGACCATCCGGATCAGCGGCGCGACCTCGTGACTGACGCTGACCTGCACGAAGCCTGTCTCGCGCGCGAGTGCCGCCAGCCGCGCTTCGTGGGTCCGGTGCTGCCAGCCGTGAATCAGCAAAATAGCGAGGGCGTCAAAGCCTTCCTCGCGCAGCTTTGCAAAGGCCGCACGCGCGGCGCGCTCGTCCAGCGGGCGCAGCACGGTGCCGTCCGCCGCGACACGCTCGTCGATCTCGACAACGCGCGCGGGGAGCTGTTCGGGCAGCACGATATGGCGCGCAAAGATGTGAGGCCGCGCTTGCCCGCCGATCCGCAGCGCATCGGCAAAGCCGCGGGTGATCGCCAGCGCCAACCGCTCGCCCTTGCGTTCGAGCAGCGCGTTGGTCGCCACCGTGGTGCCGATCCTGAGCTCGGCAATCGGGCCTTCCCCATAGCGCGCCATCAACCGCCGCACCGCCTCGCTCGCGGCATCGCCGTAGTGGCCCGGGTTCGCCGATAACAGTTTGTCGGTCACCAGACGCCCGTCCGGCGTGGTG
>JAHJSJ010000108.1 GCA_018830415.1 Alphaproteobacteria bacterium
GTCTATGTCGGCGGCGTGCTCGGCATGGAATGGACCACGGTGGGCAAGCTCCATCAGCGGCTGCGCGAAGTCTATTGCGGCAAGGTCGGCCTCGAATACATGCACATCGCCGATACCGAGGAACGCCGCTTCCTGCAGGACAAGTTCGAAAGCCCCGGCGAAACGATCCAGTTCACCCCCGAAGGCAAGAAGGCGATCCTCGCCGCTGTGCTGCGCGGGGAGCAATATGAGGAATTCCTCGCCAAAAAATATGTCGGCACCAAACGGTTCGGGCTGGATGGCGGGGAATCGATGATCCCGGCGCTGGAAGCCGTGATCAAGCATGGCGGCTCTTCGGGCGTGCGCGAAATCATCTACGGCATGGCCCACCGCGGACGGCTGAACGTGCTCGCCAACGTGATGGCCAAACCTTACCGCGTGATCTTCCACGAATTTTCGGGCGGCAGCGCCAATCCCGAAGATGTCGGCGGATCGGGCGATGTGAAATACCACCTCGGCACCAGCACTGATCGTTCGTTCGACGAGATATCGGTGCATATGAGCCTGGTGCCCAACCCCAGCCACCTTGAAACGGTCAACCCGGTGGTGCTGGGCAAGGCGCGCGCGCAGCAGGCGATCCGCGATGACTTGGACAAGAAGGAGCAGGTGCTCCCGGTGCTGATCCACGGCGACGCCGCCTTCGCCGGGCAAGGCGTGGTGTGGGAAAGCCTGTCGCTGTCAGGCGTGCCCGGTTACGATACCGGCGGCTGCATCCACTTCATCATCAACAACCAGATCGGGTTCACCACCTCGCCCAAGTTTGCGCGGTCTTCGCCCTATCCGTCCGATGTGGCCAAGGGGATCATGGCGCCGATCCTGCATGTGAACGGCGATGACCCCGAAGCCGTGACCTTTGCCTGCAAGCTTGCGGTCGAATATCGCCAGACCTTCCACCGCGACGTGGTGATCGACATGTGGTGTTACAGGCGCTTTGGCCACAACGAAGGCGATGAACCCAAGTTCACCCAGCCGCTGATGTACGACAAGATCCGCAGCCACCCCAAGGTCAGCCTTGCCTATGAAAGCCGGCTGGTGAGCGAAGGCGTGATCGAACCTGGCACGCGCGAACGGATGGCGGGCGAATTCGTCGCGCTGCTCGAAGCCGAATTCCAGGCGGGCAAGGGCTACAAAGCCAACGAGGCCGACTGGTTCGGCGGGCGCTGGTCAGGGCTGAACAAGCCCGCCGACCCGGAAACCGCACGGCGCAATGTCGAAACCGCAATCGAGCAAAAGGTGTTCGATTCGCTGGGCCGGGTGCTGACCGAGGTGCCTGACGATCTCGACATCCACAAGACGCTCGAACGCGTGCTTTCCGCCAAGCGCGAAATGTTCGCCAATGCTGACGGTTTCGACTGGGCCACCGCCGAAGCGCTCGCTTTTGGCAGTCTGGTGATGGAAGGCTACGGCGTGCGCCTGTCCGGGCAGGATTCGGGGCGCGGCACCTTCAGTCAACGCCACGCGGTGTGGGTCGACCAGAAGGTTGAACGCAAATACGTGCCGCTGAGCACGCTGCCGCATGGCAAGTTCGAAGTGCACGATTCCACCCTGTCGGAATACGGCGTGCTCGGGTTTGAATACGGGTTTGCGATGGCTGACCCCAAAACGCTGGTGCTGTGGGAAGCGCAATTTGGCGATTTTGCCAATGGCGCGCAGATCATGATCGATCAGTTCATTGCCAGCGGCGAATCCAAATGGCTGCGCGCCAATGGCCTGGTGATGCTGCTGCCACACGGTTACGAAGGCCAGGGGCCGGAGCACTCTTCGGCGCGGCTCGAACGGTTCCTGCAATTGTGCGCGGACGACAATATGTGCGTGTGCAACATCACCACCCCGGCCAATTACTTCCACGTATTGCGCCGCCAGATGCTGCGCAGCTTCCGCAAGCCGCTGATCATCATGACGCCCAAATCGCTGCTGCGCCACCCGCTGGCCAAAAGCGCGAAGGGCGATTTCACCGGTGAAACGCATTTCATGCGCATCCTGTCCGACACCACCAAGATCGCCGATGACAAGGTGCGGCGCGTGGTGCTGTGTTCGGGCAAGGTCGCCTATGATCTGATGGAAGCCCGCGATGCAGCGGGGATCGATGATGTGTCGATCATCCGGATCGAACAGCTGTACCCCTTCCCCGGCGATCCGCTGGCAGTACGGCTGAAGCGGATGACCAACCTCAAAGACGTGGTTTGGTGTCAGGAAGAACCCAAGAACAATGGTTCGTGGTATTCCGTTCAGAACCAGATCGAAGATTCGCTGACCGCTGCCGGGCACACGGGCAAACGCCCGTCCTATGCCGGACGCGCCGCCTCGGCTTCGCCTGCCACTGGCCTCGCCAGTCGGCACAAGGCGCAGCAGGAAGCGCTGATCGCCGCCGCTCTGGGCCTTTGACCGCCTGACGCAATTCAATTCCAATATCAGCTAGTTTCAGGAACCCGTTCAAATGGCTACCGAAATCACAGTTCCCGCTCTGGGTGAATCCGTCACCGAAGGCACGATTGCCGAATGGCTCAAGCAGCCGGGCGATGCAGTCGCTGCCGATGAACCCATCGTCAGCTTGGAAACCGACAAGGTCGCGGTCGACGTGCCCTCGCCCGTCGCAGGCGTCATGTCCGAACACCGCGTCGCGGTGGGCGATACGGTCGAAGTCGGCGCGGTAATCGCGGTGGTGGACGAAGGCGCGACTGCCTCTGCCCCCAAACCCACACCCACGCCCACGCCTGCCCCTGCGGCGGCCAAGGCTGATACCGCTGCGCCAGCGCCTGCCGCGTCCGAAGAACTGCTGAACGCGGCGCAGACCATGTCGCCCGCGGTGCGCCGCGCGGTGCTGGAACACGGGGTTGACCCCTCAACCATCAAGGGCAGCGGTAAGGATGGCCGGTTGACCAAGGAAGACGTGCTCGCCGCGGCTGAGGCGAAGGCCAAGGGCGGCACTCCCGCCCCCGCGCCCGCCCCTACCCCGGCTGCAACCCCCGCCCCAACCGGCGGCGCGCGCGGTGAAGAACGCGTCAAGATGACCCGGATGCGCCAGACCATCGCCAAGCGGTTGAAGGGCGCGCAGGAACAGGCCGCGCTGCTCACCACTTTCAACGATTGCGACATGAGCGCGGTCATGGAAGCGCGCGACAAGTACAAGGATCTGTTCGCCAAGAAGCACGACATTCGCCTGGGCTTCATGGGCTTTTTCGCCAAGGCCGCCTGCCTTGCGCTGAAAGACGTGCCGAGCGCCAATGCCTATATCGAAGGCGATGAGATCGTCTATCACGACTATGTCGATATCTCGGTTGCGGTGTCGGCGCCCAACGGGCTGGTCGTTCCCGTCATCCGCGATGCCGACAAGAAGGGCTTTGCCCGGATCGAACAGGACATCGCCGATTTCGGCGCGCGCGCAAAAGCTGGCACGCTGACGATGGACGACATGAGCGGCGGCACCTTCACCATCTCGAATGGCGGCGTGTTCGGCAGCCTGATGTCGACCCCGATCATCAACCCGCCGCAGTCGGCCGTGCTGGGCCTCCAC
>JAHJSJ010000109.1 GCA_018830415.1 Alphaproteobacteria bacterium
CCTGCTTGTCCATCCCGATAGGGATCGATCGACCACGTCCAGTCCCCCGACAGGTCCTGAGCGGATCGCAAGTCAGCCGCCGTAAGGGTCGGGCCGTCGGGCATCACCTGGGCTTCCGCCGGACGCGCAAGAAGCCCCGCCGCCAATGCCAGCAGCAATGGCCCAACCGGATGCATCCGGCCGATCAGCATCCCGGCGCCCGGCTTGTCTTCGCGCTGCGGAAGGCGGCGGCGATCTGCTTGCGCCACAGTTTGTAGCCGGCGGCCTTCATATGCAAGCCATCGGAAATGAACAGCGCCGGGTCGGGCTTGCCATCCTTGATCATTGCGCTGACGATATCGACATAGACCAGATCGCCGCGTTCGCTCGCCATCTGTGCAACCATGCGGTTGAGCTGCGATTGCTGTTCGAACTGCGCCCAGCGCGCCAGTGATGGCTTGGCCGATACATAGAACACAGGCGTCGCACCCAGAGTGGCTATCTTGCGGTCCATGAAACGGGCAAGATCGGCCATGATCGCTTCGGGCGATTTGCCCGCATCAATGTCATTTTCGCCCGCATAAAAGGCGATGCGCGCAGGTCGATAACGGCCCACGACACGGTCAAAATGGAAATTGATGTCGGAAATCTGGGAACCCCCGAACCCGCGTTTAAGCAAGCGCGTGCGCGGGAAATCCTGTGCCATCGCGAACCAGAAGCGAAAGCTGGAACTGCCCACGAACAATGTCTCGCACCCTTGTGCAGGATAGACTTCATCCTCGATGCCGAAGACATGGATTTCTTCGGCAAAGGGCACGTCCTGCGCCAGCCCCGCTTGCGGTGCCGCAAGGCTGCAACCCAGCACCGCGGCCGCGAATTTCAATGCAAGCTTCATCACAACACTGCCTTCCTGTTCATGCAAAGGGGCCGGATTTTGCGCCTTCATCAGTCAGATTATTGATCAGATCCTGTTTCAGCCGCGCGGTCGCGGCCGGATCGCTGCGCGCCAGTATCCCGCGCATTTCCGGCGCAAGATGTTCCCCCGGATCGCCATTACCAAGGAAGACATAGTGATCGAACACGGCCTTCCATGCGCGGCGCTGGTCTGGTGGCAGTTCGCGCAGGGCGATCACCGCGTGCAGCAATGCATCCCACGGCGAACCCAGATCCTGCCGCGCCGCATCCCACCAGTAATTGACCAGAATATTGACCGGATCGAGCGCGGCGACATGATGATACCACTGGTACGGGATATAGAGGGCGTCCCCCGGTTCAAGCTCGGCCACCTGCGCGACCTGCATCGCCGCAGCATAGCGCGGATAGCGATCAAGATCGGGCGCGGACACATGCACCATGCTGATCGGTGTGCCGCCGGGGGTCAGTTCAAACGGCCCCATGTAGAGATCCCCGATCGCTTCGGGCGGGAACAGGGTAAAACGTCGCCTGCCAGCCGCAACGCAAGCGATGTTTTCCAGCTCGTCATTATGCGTCGCAACCTCCGCGCGGTTGCAAATCCACATGCGCGGCATGATCGTTGGGGGCAGCAGCGGCATCGCGTGCGCCTGCGCGAAGCCGGGAATGCACAGGTGCACCGGCAGGCCCTGCGCAGCAAGCGCCCGCGGACGGACGGTTTCCGCTTCATCCAGCAGCAATTGCAGAAACTGCGCCAGACTGGCCTGGTGGCGGGTGAAATTGAGGTGCCGGCCATCGGCGGTATAGTGGAAGCGGCCCAGATATTCCGGATCGCCAGCAGCATAGGACAGCGGAGTATCGGCGGCATTCGCAATCAGCCGCGCGATCAGTTCGTCAGGCCCGGCCAAGGCAGCGGCAACGACCGGCCAATCTGCCACCAGGCCGCGAACAAGCACCGGCTCGCCATTGGCACGAAAAGCCGCCAGCGATGCCTCTGACTTGTGCAGTATGCGCACCTGTTTCACTGTCTCTCCCAATTGGCCAGATGGCAGAATTGCATTAAGCAGCCCTAATTGGAAGCGCTACCACAGAATCCGCGCAGGACATATCGGGGGTATCTGGTGAACAGATTGTTGGTGACGATGCTGGCTTTGATCGCATGTGCTGCGGCTGGCGGTGGAGCGGCTGCGAAGCCGCAGGCGGGCGCTTGCCCGGAACCGCTTCTGGCCATGACCTACAATATCCGGCTCGACACTCCGGCGGACGGGGCGAACGCCTGGGTTTACCGGCGCGATCTGCTGATTGCGCAAATTCAGACTCTGCGCCCGGCCGTGCTGGGGATGCAGGAAGTGCTTCCCAATCAGCGCGCAGACCTTGAATCCGCCCTGCCCAGCCATGTTTTCATCGGCGGTGGCCGTGACGATGGGAGGCTTGCGGGAGAGGCTTCTCCGCTTGCGATTGACCGCCGGGTGTTCAGGATCCAATCCGCAGGCACGTTCTGGCTTTCGCCAACCCCTGATGTTCCCTCAGTGGGATGGGACGCCGCCTTTCGCAGGGTGGCAAGCTTTGCCCATGTCAGACGAAAGCAGGATGGCGCGCGGCTGTTGGTCATCAACACCCACTGGGACCACATCGGCAAACAGGCGCGCGTGGAAAGCGGCAGGCAGCTGGCCGGATGGATCAAGGCCAACCTCGGCGCGCGCGAATCGCTGGTGCTGCTGGGCGATTTCAACACCGGCATCAATGCACCGGCGATTGCGCAAATGATCGCAGGCGCAGGGATTGTGCCGACTGCCGAAAGCGCAGGGGCGCTGCCCGAAGGCCAGTCCCCCTCTACCTTCAACAATTACGATCCGCTGCCAGCCCCCGGCACGGTCATCGACCATATCTTTGTCAGCACCGGGGTGGGCATCATCCGCGCAATGGTCGTCGCTCAACATGCCAATGGGCGCGTGGCATCGGACCATTTCCCGGTTGTGGCCCTGCTCGCACTGCCAGCGAAGCCCGGCAGCGGTTCGTGCAGGTGAATAGGCTGCTCAGGCCGTCTGAAAGCCCGGCGGGCGCTCGCGCCGCACAGCAGCCAGCAGGGCAAACAGGAATATGACCCCATAGGCTGTCATGGGGATGAAGAACGAGGCGGACAGGCTTGCCTTGTCGGCCATCTGCCCGACCGCATAGGGCAGCAGCGCTCCGCCTACTATCGCGAGGCATAGCAGGCCCGAAGTCGATGCCTGCGAAACGCCTGCGCGTTCAAGTGTGATGGTGAAGATCGTGGGGAACATGATCGAATTGAACAGCCCGACCGCAAGCGCCGCGTAACCCGCCCAAGGCCCGCTGGTCAGCGCCACAATCAGGCAGAGCGATGTTGCACAGCCTGCCGCAAGCCCGAGCAGAACCGGAGCGCGCATGATGGTCAGCAGATAGGATCCGATAAACCGGCCAATCAGTGCCCCCATCCAGTAGATATTGGCGAGGTAAAAGCCCGCCGTTTCAAGCGGCAGGCCCATGATATCGGATTGATTGAGGAAGTTGATCATGATGCTGCCGATCGACACTTCGGCCCCGACATACAACCCGATGGCAAGCGCGCCGAAAATCGCCCAGCGCGAGCGCAGCGCATCAAGCACCGATCCCCTGCCAGTTTCCTCATAGGCTTCGGCGACTCTGGCAATGCGCGCGCGCCACAGCCAGATGAAGATCATCAGGCCCGCCAGCATTGCCGCGATCAGCAGGAAGGCCTGCGATACGGCGGCAAGCGCAATCATCCGGTCCGCCGCATTGGTAATCGGGGCATGGTCAGCCTTGAGCACGTCCTCGCCAAGCATGATGCGCGAACCGAAATTCACGCCGATAACCACGCCGAGCGAATTGAACGCCTGAGCAAAGGTAAGCCGGAAATGGCTGCTTTCTGGCGGCCCCAGTGCGGCGGCCAGCGGGTTGGCGGCGACCTGCAAGGTGGTGATTCCGGTCGCCAGGATGAACAATGCCGCAAGGATAAGCGTATAATCCTGATAGCGGACGATGAACTGCACCATCAGACAGCCTGCGATCATCGTCGCCAATGCGACAAGAATAGCGCGCAGCGAACCGAGCCTGCCGAGCAGCATGGCCGCCGGAAAGGACATGACCCCATATGCCGCAAAGGACACAAGCTGGGTCAGCATGGCCTGGGTGTAGTTGAGGCTAAAGCTTGCCTTGAGCGAAGCGATCAGCGGATCATTGTTCGAAGCGATGAAGCCCCAGGCAAAAAACAGGGTCGTGACAGACAGGAAGGCAGCCGAAACGCCCGAGAGCTGTTGCTTCATCCGAGCGGCCCCTATCCAGCATCGATCTTGATCACATAGGTCGCCAGCGATCCAGGTGGCATTTTTCCTTGCCAGACCCTGCCGTCGACGCTGATCGAAATGTCTTCATCACGGTCATTGCCGTTGAACACGATTATCACAACAGTGCTTTCGTCATCACCCAGAAAAGCGACAGCTTCGAGGCCGGAAATGGTGGTTGCTGTGCCCACGCGAACAGCCTGTTGCGGCAGAAACCGGCTTCCGTGGGCAAAGGCGTAATATTCGGGTTCGCGCGTAATCGCACCGCTTTCGGTATTGATCGTGACAAGGCCGCGACAATTGCCGCAGCCGCCAAGGTGCGGGCCGTGGTTCTGGTCAAGCGCCAAATTCCACATGACAGCACCGCGTGCCCAGTTGCGCGGCGCACCGATGACCAGCGATCTGGCAGCCCACTGAAAGGCCGTAGTCCAATCGCCGCTCCAATCACCCGCAGCGCATTCGGTGAACCAGGTTTCCTTGTCAGGGTGCATCGCATGAACGATTGATTGCGCCGAGACATCCCCGCCATAGCAATGCCACGCGACACCATCGACAAAGGCGGAAGCCCTGGCATCGGCGAGCACGGCCAAGGGGCTTTCCGGCTCGTTCCAGTTGTGATCCCAGTCAAGCAGGCGCGTGTCCGGAATGTCCCGATCCATCAACGGGCCGAGATATTCGCCAACGAACCTGGCGCGTTCGGCCGGATCGACCCGCATGCCGGGATAATCCTCCGGCTCGAAATGCGGCTCGTTCTGGATCGTCAGCATATCAATCGGGGTGCCCGCCGCCGCCATCGCCTTTGCATAGCTAACCAGATACTGCGCGAAATCATTGTAATGCGCCGGGTCCAGCCTGCCTTTGATCAGGCTGCCACTGGTCTTCATCCACGCAGGCGCGCTCCATGGACTGGCGATGACCTTGATCTGTGGATTGATCGCGCGAATTTCCAGCAAGGCCGGGATCAGTTCCGTTCTGGCCGGGGCGATATCGGCATCAGCCACGCCCGGCGTATCAGCATAGGTATAATGGCTGCGCGAGAAGTCTGACGCCCCGATGGTGATGCGGGTCAGATCAAGCCCAAGCTCTCCGCCGTCACCAAACAATTCCTGCAGCAGCCGCGCGCGATCATCCGCACCGAGTTCGCGTTCGAGCAGCCATGCGGTGGCATCGGTGATGGCCGCGCCATAGCCTGAGAACGGCTGGTGCCGCTGGCGCGTGTCGATCACGACATCGGCAGTTTGCCCCGCTTCAAGCCGGATGGCGTCGGCCACGAACGGGGCGAGCCTGCGCGAACCATCGGCGGTTGTCAGCCACGCCTGCGCGCCTTCGCTTGGTTGGGCCGTGCCAGCCGAAGGGGGGGTGGGGCGCGTGCTAGCGGTTGTGCCGGAACATGCCATCAGCCCTGCGGCGATCAGGCCCACAGCCGTGAGAAGATTGGTCCATCGCATCGGAAATTTGATCACGCCGGTGTTTTCGCGTCGCAATATCTGGCGACGAAATCCTCATGTGTCGGCATGACGGCAACGCATTTCCTGATGACATTTTCGACATTTCCGAGGAATTGCGAAACCTGGGCCTCGCTCCGGATATCGACGAGCGGATCATATCCCTGCGGCATGATCCCCTGACCAAGCATCACCTGAATCCAGCTTTCTTCGCTGAACAATTCCTCGTCCTCGCGGAAAATCCGTCCGTTGGCGCGGAACAGATCGATCTTGCGCGCGAGCGTGGCGGGCACATCCATGTCGCGGCAATAGCGCCAGAAGGGCGTATCGTCGCGCGCGGTCGCCTTGTAATGCAGGATGATGAAATCGCGAACGCGTTCATATTCGAAATCGGTCTGGCGATTGAATTCGTCAATATTGGCCTGATCGAATTCGCCATCGGGAAACAGCCGGATCAGGCGGATCAGCGATGACTGGATCAGGAACAGGCTGGTCGATTCAAGCGGTTCGAGGAAGCCCGCCGCCAGCCCGACGGCAAGGCAGTTGCGGTTCCATATCTGTTTGCGTTTGCCGGTGGTGAAGCGGATACGATTGGGTTCGGCCACTGGCTTGCCATCAAGATTTGCCAGCAGGATCTGCTCTGCTTCGGCCTCATCCATAAAACTGCTGGCGTAAACGTGGCCGTTGCCTGTCCGGTGTTGCAAGGGGATGCGCCATTGCCAGCCGGCACCATGAGCCGTGGCGCTGGTATAGGGGGTGAAGTTGGCGGATCGTTCGCACGGAACGGCGATCGCGCGATCGCAAGGCAGCCAATGGGTCCAGTCTTCAAACCCGGTCTTCATCGCCTGTTCGATGATCAGCCCGCGAAAGCCCGAACAGTCGATGAACAGGTCGGCGGCAAGCGTTTCGCCATTTTCAAGCACGACCGAATCGACAAAGCCATCATCGGGCCGCAGATTGACATCAACGATCTTGCCTTCCTGGCGCACGACGCCGCGTTCTTCGGCATAGGTTCTCAGGAACCGCGCATAAAGTCCGGCGTCGAATTGATAGGCATGGGCAATATGCCCGATCGGCGAATCGCCAGCGTCCGTGCGGGCCGGCATGAACTTGTTCTCTAGCGCGGCTGCAGTGTTGATCGAGAAATTGGCAAAATCCGACGCTTCGCCCTGAAGCTTCATCTTGAGCCAGTATTGGTGGCAGCGCAGCCAGCCCAGATCCTGCCCGATGACCCCGAACCCGTGGACATAGCTCGACCCGATTTTGTCCCAGTCGTTGAACTGGATGCCCAGCTTGAATGTGCCCTGCGTCAGGCGCATGAACTGAACCTCGTCCAGGCCAAGCAATTCATTGAATTTCTTGATCGCCGGGATCGTTGCCTCGCCCACTCCGACGGTGCCGATGTCTTCGGATTCAACCAGCCTGATCCGGTACAATCCCTGAAACAGGTTCGACAGCAAGGCGGCGGCCATCCATCCGGCTGAACCCCCGCCGACTATCAATATCGTCTTCAGTCTTGCAGGCATTGATCGTTTCCCAGGCGGCTATGTCAGTTGGGCAGCGTCGGGCAGCTTAGCCGATTATCGACCGGAAGACCCGCCGATTTTGTCCGGTCGGAGGATTGCAGCCCGTATGCGCGATCGAACAATACCGGCTGCGCCGCGACTTCAGGGCAGGGGTCGGCCGGCCAGACAAATGGCAGCCTGCCGGTGAAATCCTTGCTTTGCCCGCCACCGGGCTGACGCAGCAGAACATCGGTTATGCCCAGCGCCTCGGTCCCCGGAAGCCATGCGGCAATGAAGGCGTCCGACAGATTCAGCAAATCATTGGCATAGACCGGGCGGCCCGAAAACAGGATCGAAATGACCGGAACGCCCTTCCCCGAAACCCGCTCAAGCGCAGCCAGATCCTGCGGATAGCGCGCCGTGTGGCGGATGGTCGCGGGATATTCGATATCGCCCTTCATCTCGGCATAGGGATCCTCTGCATGAACGACGATAACCGCGTCATAGGCGCTCACATCGACGCCTTGACCATCTTCGCTGAAGTCAACCTTACCGCCGCCCGCCGAAAGTGCCTTTTGCAGCGCCGACAGCATGTCGTCCGCCAGCGGATAATCGCTATCGTCGGTCAAATCGCCCTGCCATGTCAGCGACCAGCCGCCAAGCTGAGGGGGCACTTTATCGGCCGCCCTGCCAACCAGCAAAACTTTCGAATTCGCCGCGAGCGGGAGCGGTGATCGCTCCGTATTCTTGAGCAGAACCAGCGATTTCGCGACAGCTTCGCGGGCCGTCATGCGCGCCGCATCACTTGCAAGATCACTGTCAGCGGCCGCTGCGGGAATGGGGGAGGCCGCAAACATGCCGCTGCGCATCTTGACCCGCAAAATGCGGGTAACAGCATCGTCGATGCGGCTCATCGGCACCGCGCCGGATTCGACATCGGCAATGGTTTCTTCGATGAATTGCTGCCAGTCGTCGGGAACCATGAACATGTCGATGCCGGCATTGACCGCCTGAGCGCAATGCGTCCGGGTGCAGCCTTCGACCTGTTCGATCGCGTTCCAGTCGGACACCACAAAACCGTCAAAATCCAATTCACCCTTCAACACATCGGTGATCAGTTCGCGATTGCCGTGCATCTTGCCATGCGCCGCCCCCGCGCCTGTGTCGGTCCAGCTGCTGTAAGAAATCATCACCGTCTGGACCCCGGCTTCAAGCGCGCCGAAATAGCCGGGGGCATGGGTTCGGATCAGTTCTTCGCGCGTCGTGCGCGTTTCGCCCTGATCCTTGCCGAGCCAGGTGCCGCCGTCGCCGATGAAATGCTTGGCCGTCGCAATCGCGGTGGTCGGCCCGGTCAGATCCCCCTGCATCGCGGTAACGAACGCCGAGGCATAGTCCCTTACCAGCGCCGGATCCGATGAATAGCCTTCGTAGGTCCGGCCCCAGCGCGGGCTTTGCACCACCGCCAGAGTGGGGGCGAAAATCCAGCTTATGCCGGTCGCCCTTACCTGTTTGCTGGTCAGGTGAGCGATACGCCCGACAAGTTCGGGATCATGCGCCGCGCCCAGGCCGATATTATGCGGAAACAGTGTTGCGCCAAACACATTGTTGTGGCCGTGAACCGCGTCGGTTCCCCATATAACCGGAATCTTCGTCGTCAGATCGGTCGTCATCGAGGCGGCATGGTAATCGCGGGCGAGCGAAACCCAGTCGGCAACCGCAGCCTGCTTCGCACCGCCGGGCCACGCCCCGCCGCCGTTCAGAACCGAACCGATATAGTGTTCGCGGGCCTGATCGGGCGTGATCGACCTGATATCCGCCTGGGTCATCTGCCCGATTTTCTGCCGCAAGGTCATTTCGGACAGGATTGCGGCGATACGCGCTTCGATTGCCGGATCGTGGTGATCGGGTTTGACAAGGGCTGGCCATTGCGCGGCTGCGGGCGCTGCAACGGTGACGGGGGGGGCGACATTGGCAGCGCACCCGCCGAGACTGGCAACCGCCACTATCCCGGCAAGAGCGCCAATAAACCTGCTATCAACGAGCACGGTCGCCCCTCCATTCCAATTGCTGTTTGATCAAGCTGCCTGAGCGGCAGGATTTCGGTGACGCGCGATCCTCTGCATTGACATTACAGATCGGCAGCCGCCCCGATAGCGGGAACTGGGATCCGGAGGGGAGATCTCCGGATCCCAATCGGTTCAGAAACGGTAATTGAAACCGAACAATATCTGCCGCCCGTATTTTTCGATGGTTTCAGGCAGGAAATCGCCATCCGCCGTTCTGGCCCCGCCGCCATCGACCCCGACCCGGGTCCGGTAGGCCGCGTTGGTCAGATTGTTGACCTGCAACAGCATACCCAGCCCTGCCAGCGAAGAGCCCGGCTGGAAAGTGTAGCCAAGCTGCGCCGAGACATCCTCATCCGCGAGAATTTCTGTCACCCCGCGAACCGCGAACAACTGGGTCACTTCACCCTTGAACGCCGAGCGATAGCGATAGGCCGCGCGGGCCTGGAAGCCGTTTTTCTCGTAATAGCCTGTCACCGTGTAGACCGTGCCGGAAAGGCCCGGAATACGCGTGGCCTGACGCACGGTCGGATCCTCGCTTGCGGTCGGGCTCAGATTTGAGTCCGTGTAGGAATAGCTGCCGATGACCCCGAACCCGTCAAGCGCCTTGTGCAGTTCGCCAAAGCCGAGCGCCCCGCTGAGTTCGATCCCCTTGATCGTTCCGCCCTGCCCATTGGCCGGCTGATCGATCTGCCCCAGCGGACTGACCGGCACGCCCGGCGGAAGGCCGTTGGGCTGGTCCGGTGTCTGCAGCGAGGAAGGCGGGATGGGAAGCCCGGTAAAGTCGAACACCTGCCGCTGCGTGAAGATATAGCTTTGGAGGTCTTTGTAAAAACCGGCGACGCTGATGTAGCTGGTGCGGTCGATATACCATTCATAGGCAACATCGAGCGCCCTGGCCCGCCACGGTTCGAGCAAGGGATTCCCGCCCGATGCCGACCACAGGCCGGTTCGTTCCTCGCCGACAACACATGGCGTGGGAACCTGCGCCGTCGGGGTGCAGGGGCTGCGCGGGAAATTCGGGATGAAGCTGGCCCGCATTTCATCCATGCGGGGGCGCGCCATCACCTCAGCTGCGGCGAATCTCAGCCGATGGCCACCACCCAAATCGTAGATCATGTTCAGGCTGGGCAGCACATCCCAATACCCCTTGCTGACGCTCACCGGGGTGACAACCCGCGGTGTCAGCGTGGCATTGATCACGCTACCGCTCGATTCCTGCCGCTGATGAACAGCCTGAACGCCGATGTTCCCGCGCAGATTGCCCGAACTGAAGGTGGCCTTTGCCCTTAACGTCAGGACTTCTTCATCAATCTTCCACGCCTTGTCGAAGGTGGAATCGTTGATGAAATCAATCTTGTCGTAATATTTCGGCAGCGCGGTGCGCAGGTCAACCGCGAGCACGTTTCCGAAGCCGGCAAAGTCCAGCGATGTCGGATCGACCAGATCAACCGGATCAACCAGGGTTTGCAGACGGCCATTTTTGAGCATCAGGTCGAATTCATCGACCCGCTTGTTCTTGGTCCGCTTGGTGAAGTTCCCACCAACGTCAAACTGTTCGAAGAACCCGTCCATGTCATATTCGAACCCAAGGTCGAGCGCGAACACTTCTTCTTCGACATGCGGTTCCTTGGTCTGGCCATCATGGCCCCACCCGCCCCAGGGCGCACGGTCTCCAAGCGAGACCTGCGATGCGTCGGCGTAATCGAGGCCCTCACTGTGGGTCGGAAAACCACCATTGACCAGATTGGTGATGTCAAACCCGATGCTGTCAAACACGCGATTGTCGTTCTGGGTGACATTGGTCGCGCAGCAACCGAACCCGGCATAGGTTTCGGTAATGCTTTCGTCACGTTCGTTTCGCGAATAGGACAAATCGCCGATGAAGCGCAGCCGGTCGGTCATCTTGAATTCGGCGTTCAGACCGCCCGAAAACAGATCGTCGTCGCGGGTGTTGTAATCATTGCGGAGGACCGGTGCCACGCCGTTGACGACCCCGGAAATACCCACCTGCGTCCCGCCGATGTCGGCTGTTTCGACATTGGTGAAAGTCTGATTATCGGCCCACACGTTCGAGAACCACTGCGCGCCGCGCGTCACTTCGCGCTGTTCGAACCGGGAGTAATAGAGATCGGTCGTCAGATGGACGCTGTCGCTCGGTTCCCATTCGAGAATGCCGATCGCGGCGGCGCGCTTGTTCGAACGCGAAGTCGCGAAAATTTCCTGCCCGCTGAGGAACAGGGCCGTATCGGCCGTATCCGGGGAAATACGGTCGCGCGTGAAGTCAGCGCCGCCGAAACCTTCGTAATTATAGGCTTGGTAGTGGCGGTTCGATGATGGCGAATCGAGATAGGCAAAACCCAGCGCCCAGCCGAGGGTTCCGGCCTCGTTCTGATCAATATAGCTGCCGCTGGCGCGGAAGCCATATTTGCGGATGTCGTCATTCAGCTGGTCGCCGGAATTGACCTCCCCGCGAAGGTTGAGCGCAATCGCTTTCTTGCCGAACGCGAGTGGGCGCACCGTCCGCAAATCGGCGGTGCCCGAAAGGCCCATGCCCGCAATGCTGGCATCGGGAGTCTTGTAGATCACGACGCTCGACAGCAATTCGGAAGGATATTGGTCGAATTCCACACCGCGGTTATCGCCCGAACTCGCCTGCTGGCGGCCGTTGAGCAGGGTGGTGGAGAAATCGGGCGCCATGCCGCGAATGGAGATCACCTGGGCGCGTCCGTTGACCCGCTGCGTGGTAAGGCCGGGCAGGCGCGAAATTGATTCGGCAATCGAAATATCGGGAAGCTTGCCGATATCTTCCGCCGTGACCGCTTCGACGATCGAAAGTTCCTGCCGCTTGAGAGCGATTGAACTGGCAAGCCCTGCCCTGATGCCGGTTACGACGATCACATTGCCGTCAGCATCGGTGATCACATCTTCAGCCGGCTGCTTTGTTTCTTGTGCGTCTTGCGCGAAAGCCACGCTGGGCAATCCGGCAGTCAGCGCCAGCGCTGATGTGGTGATCCCAAGCAAAAATGTGCGACTCGAAGAACGAGTTTGAAGCTTCATTTACCCCTCCCTGACAGGATTATATTCCTGTTTATCAATCCCATATTCTTACGCGATCCATTGGAAGGGCGTTCAATGCCGATCTGTGTGGGAGCGCTTCCATAGGGAGTTGCCGCCAGAGCGGAGCAATGTCAACGTAATTTGGAAGCGCTTCCACAAATTAGTTGGGCGCGCCCTGGCTGGTCGAGGATCGCTGGATCAGCTCAAAGGGAACCAGATGCTGGTGATCCGCCATATCGCTTGCGCCGTTTTCGCGCATGATCTGGCCAACCAGCAATTCAATCGCCTTGGAGCCGATAACCCGCAATGGCTGGTGAATTGTCGTCAGCGGAGGCCAGACGATCTGGGACACCGGCGTATCGTCAAAGCCCGTGATCGACAGGTCGGATGGCACATTCAGCCCAATCCTGTGGGCGCTGAAAAGCGCGCCTGCCGCCATGTCATCATTGGCGCAGGCGAGCGCGGTCGGCCTTGCGGCAGAGGCAAGCAGCTTTTCCGCGCAATCGATGCCGGATTTGAACGTGAAGTTCCCCTTGGCGACCGTCACGCAGCCTTCATCAATCCCCGCGTGGCGCAACGCTTCGAGAAATCCATCGAGCCGCAATGCCGCAGACCTGTGGTCTTGCGGCCCGCTGATGAATCCGAAGCAGCGATGGCCGCCGCGCACAAGATGTTCGCCAAGTTCGAAACCCGCCTGCCGGTCGTCAATTCCCACCGAATGCGCCAGCCGCCGCGCATCAGGCCCGGCCGAAATCAGGACAAACGGGGCTTCACGCTGTGTCAGCGCGCGGATCAGCCCGGCATCATCGGAAAATGGCGGCGTGAGCACAAGTCCGTCGCAGCGGCGTTCATCCACCATCGCCAGCACGCGTGAACGGTAAACATCCTGCGCCGGATCGAGCGTGTGGGCGATCAGGCCATAGCCCAGTTCCGAGCAGGCCCGCATCGCCCCCAGTTCTACCGCCGAGTGATAATAGCTGTTCGGTTCGGCATCGGCAGCTGCGGCGAATATCAACGCCACCACCCGGCTTGATCCGCTTGCCAGTTGGCGTGCCTGAAGATTGACCTGATAGCCCAGATCCTTGACCGCCTGCAAAACACGCTGGCGCACGCGCTCGCTGGTGTTGGGGCTGGAATTGAGCACCCGCGAAACGGTTGCCCGCGCCACCCCCGCCGCGCGGGCGACATCATCGATCGTCGGCTTTTTATCCAATGCTCTCGCTCAATTTGCCTGCGCCGCGTTCCGGCTTCTCAATAGCGTTACCGGGCGCAGCGCAGGCTGGCAAATGGCTTGCGCCGCGCCAATTGCCAGCCCGGTCTGCGATCCCCCGAAGGGCCAACCCTACAACACCATGCGCCATTGCGCAGCACAATGGAAGCGCTTCCCAAGCATCGCATTGTCGATTAGCCTGCGGGCAAAGGAGCGACCTGATGCCGAACACCATCAGTGCGGTGGATGCAAACGAACTGGGCCGCATCGCGGCCCGTGCGGCCGATGTGCTTGATCCCGTTGTGGTTCGCGGGCTGGCCGCAGACCTGCCCGTCGTTCAGGCGGCGGGGAGAGGCGATCAGGAAATGTTGCAGTATCTGGCGGGTCATGCCCGGGACATCGAGGTTACCGCGCTGCATGCGCCGCCAGAAATATGCGGAAAGTTTGGTTATAATGACGGGTTGACCTCGTTCAATTTCTCCAAGCGGACGACCGGATTTCGCCGTTTTATTAGCGAATTGATCGCGCATGGTGGGCCTGACGGGGCGGTTGCGATTCAGGGGATTCGGGCGCACGAAGCGGCACCGCAATTCGCTGCGGAAAACGCGATTGCCTGCGCACCTGCGGGCGGCGAATACAGGCTGTGGCTGGGAACCCGCGCAGAAGTTGCGATCCATTGCGATCCGGCGCCGAACATTGCCTATGTCGCTGCCGGGAAAAGGCGTTTCACGCTGTTCGCGCCCGAGGAGATCGGCAACCTTTACCTCGGCCCATTCGATCCGGTTCCCAATGGAACCCAGATTTCGCTCGCAGACCCGCTCGCGCCTGACGATGTGCGCTTCCCGCGGTTCCGCGCAGCGCTGGGCCGGGCGCGCGTGGCCGATCTTGAACCGGGCGACAGCATTTTCATTCCGACCGGCTGGTATCATCATGTCGAGGCGCTTTCGCCGGTCAACCTGCTGGTGAATTACTGGTGGCAGGGGGCAAGCCAGGGGCCGTCCCCATGGGATGCGCTGATGCACGGATTCATGGCGCTGCGCGGGCTTTCCGCTGCCGAAAAGCGCGTTTGGCAGGCGATGTTTGCGCATTATATCTTCGAGGAAAATGGCGATCCTGCGGCGCATATCCCGCCGCAAAGCCGCGGCATACTCGCCAGCCCGACACCGCAAATGATCGCAGCCATGCGCAAATCGATCCTGCAATCGCTTGGCGGCCCGCGGTCATGAGATGCGCCGGGATCGGGATTTCGGCGCGCGCGCCGGGCCTGACTTGTGCCTTTCGCGCCGCGTCTTACCCATGCGCGTCCTATCCATGACTGTCCGGCCATCTGTCGAGGTGATCGAACTGCCCGGTGCCGATTGCCCGATCGCGATTGTCGATGGGTTTGCAGCGGCGCCTGAACGGTGGCGCGATCAGGCCGTTGGCGACGGTTATGATTATCGCGGCGACTTTTATCCGGGGCAAAGAAAGCCGGTCGACCCCGCCTATTTCGGGGACATCGGGCAGCGTCTGGGCCTGATCATGCGGTCGGTTTTCGGTTGTGAAAAATCGCTGCGGGTCGACCGGGCGCTCTATTCACTTGTCAGTACCGCGCCGGATCAACTGTCCCTCGCGCAGCGTATCCCGCATATCGATGATGTGGCACCGGGCAGCTATGCCATGGTCCATTATCTGGCGCACACCCCGTTCGGCGGCACGGCCTTTTATCGCCACCTGAGCACTGGTTTCGCGCAAATTGCAGCCGAACAGCACCGCCAATATATGGAAGCCCTTGAAGTCGATCTCGATGCCAACGGTCGCCCCGCACCCGGCTATATTGCCGGCGACACGCCAGCCTTCTCGCAGATCGGCAAGGTCGATTTTGTCTATAACCGGGCGGTGATCTATCCGGGCAACCTGTTGCATTGTTCGATCGTGTCGACTGCGGTTAACCATCCCGGCGATCCCCTGACCGGCCGCCTGACCATCGCGGGTTTCTTTCACGCTGATTAGGTTCTGGCCCTAGGGGCAGGATCTGTTAACCCCGCCTTTGAGGCGACGGATCTTGTGAGACTGATGGTCGACGAGTCGAGATATTTCACCGCAATTACTGTGCAACCCTCAATCGAAACGGAACCAGAGGCACGCCGTCAGAATCAAACAGGCTGACAAGCGCATTATTCGCCCAAAGGTAGCGAATTTCTCGCGTCGAATCCGTGATGGGAACGATGACACGGTCTCCCCCAGCCAACTGGGCAGCGGCGAATTGGCATTCGCCATCGCCATCGCAAATGGCAAAACCGGCCGGATGCACGGTACCTCCAAGTAACCGGAAACTGCGAGGCAAGCGCACAACCACATTATTCGCGGATCGGGTATACGCCAGTTCCTCACCGGCGTTCCATTCGGAAGCGGTTGCCGCCAGCGCAAGGCGCCGCCCAACCTCCAGCTTGTTGGTAGGATGAATGTCGAACCGATCGCCAATGTCGATGGTCGGGATGAGCGCGACATCTTGATGCGCATTGGCAAAATTGCGCTGGGCCTCACGCAGTTCGGCCCAATTAGAGGGCACCGCAGCATCCGCCAGCGCACCAAATCCCGCCAGTTGAATGACAAGGAACTGGCGAGCATCAAACCGCGAACGCAAGTCATCGGCCCATGCGCCCAACAAGGCTGGATAGGCGCTCGCGCGGGAGGCATTTGATTCCCCCTGATACCAGGCAACGCCATGCAGAGCATACTGGCCAAGCGGGGCGATCATGCCATTATGCAATGTAGCCAGCCCCTCTCCATTGACCCATGGCGGCATCGGCACCGGCCCCAGATCAGCAAGGGGATTGCCGCGCGTGAACGTCCATTGCGTGTCGAATGGGACGATCGAACCGTCAGCGAGCACCAATCCGCGCTCACCGCCTCCCCACAACCCGCCGCCGGCGCCAGTATCAAGGACTATTATCTCGACTACATTGGTCCCGGCATGGACTAGCGAGGCGGGCAGCGCGTAATTTCTTGGACGATTCCAGCCGACTGTCACTCCAACGCGGGTGTTGTTCACCAACGTCAGGTCGACGTCGTCAACATTGCCGATCACCATGTTGCTGGCGGCGGCGGCTTGTTCGGCGGTCAAGGTCACGGTCGTGTGATAGACCCCGATCCCATCAAAATTCGCCAGCGCGGCAATATCCCACTGCTCCCACAGGCCCGCCATCGGGTCAGCTTCTACCGCATCGTCCTGATGTTCCTGCGGGCCTGGGCGTTGGGCAATCAGCCAGCTTTCCAACGCGGCGTTGGCAATGCGCTCAGTCCCTTCGGGATCGAGCCGATGATTTTCAGCGGCGGCGAGGCTATCATCGAACCCGCCATGTCGGCGCAGAGTCGCTTCTCCAAGCCAGTCTTCGATGCGTGAGCCGCCCCAGGATGCGGCGATCAAGCCGATGGGAATGGCCAATCTGTCGCGCAGTTCCCGCCCCATATAATAGCAGGCAGCCGAAAATTCGCGCGCGCTCTCCGCATTCGCTGCGAGCCAACGGCTTGGCTGGGCGAAACGCTCGCCCGCTTGGAGCAGTCGCTGGCGTGGGACAAGCAGGAGGCGCAAACCCGCATCATCGCTCTGTGCCAGTTCCTGATCTGCATTGGTGGCCTGAGCCACCGTAAATTCCATGTTCGATTGGCCAGAGCATAGCCACACATCACCCACCGCCACATGGTGCAGTGTCAGTAGCTCATCGGCCTCGCTGCGCACCGTAAGCGACGCGTCATGCACTACGGACATCGGCGGCAACACAGCACGCCAATGCCCATCAGCGCCAACCTGCGTTCGCGCTTCGGCGGCGTCGAGGGTCACTATGACGTCCGCGCCGGGTCTGCCGACACCCCAGATCGGCACGGGACGGCCGCGCTGCAAGACAAGGTTGTCGGTAAACGGTTCCCCAAGCGCAAGTGGCTGCGACGATTGCGCAGTCGCGGTCCCGCTCAAGGCCAACACGATGGTAACTAGCCCCACGACAACCCAATGGCGCCAGGCCGGGGCAAGGTGGAGTCTGGAATATATCCCGTCAGTCATCTGATGCTTACCTTCATCCTTGATCGCAACCTTGACCGCGTGACCATCCTCCTGTCCATCATCTTTCCAGCGCGCGGCGGTCGACATCTGGTGGTCCCTGCACAGGTTCGCCCGCTGCAGCCGTGACGGGTTTTAAGGTGGTGTCAGTCCAATGCGAACTCGTCTCCACTTGGCGCACAAAGGTCAAGCCCGGACGCATTTATGCTGCAAGGTCTGCCACTCGACCAGCGCGGCCGAGCGCCGTACTGAATATCTGAACGAACGTCCGCTGTCGCTGATTGTCGCTCGATTCCGGGCAGTCCCAAAGGTCCAACCACACCGCCGCTGAGCCAAAGCCGCTACGATGATCGCTGTCACAGCGTCTTCAGCCCGCGCACGCCTGGCTTCGTTCCTTGAGACCAGGTGGCGCTTGATCCGGTCGGGTGCCTTCACCAGCGCAGCAAGGACGATCGCCCGAACCAGTTCGGGATCGCTACTCATTGTTCGATGCCCGCTGCCTTACCGCCGACAGGCCGCCGCCTGTGAGCAATCAGACCCTTGAGGCTTTCGGTGAGAATCAAGGTCGAACAGCCGAGCTTGACGATCTCGATCTCGCCTCGGGAGATGAGGACGTAGAGCGTGCTGCGGCTGATCCCGACGAAGCGGCAGGCATCGGGGACGCGCATTGCGATCGGCTCGATCAACGGGGCCGCGCGGCGCTGGTCGGGTTGCGGGGCAGTGGGCAAGGCAGGGGGCATGGCATTGCTCCTTGGTGACAGGGTGATGACGAACCAGCCCAGGGTGTGGGGAGCGCAGCCGGTCCGCCATCGCTGCCGATTATCGAGGCGTTGGAGGGCTCAGCGCCAGATGACATTTGCGCGCCACAGCCGCCGCTTGTGCGATGCCGGGCAGGACCATACTGCCGATCCGCGATTTCGGACGGTCAAACGCATGCTTGCATCGCGGTGGATTTGCTCGTGGTAAAGTAGGGCAAGGCCAGGCTGGGTCGTATCGTCAACCGCCGTCGCCTCTGCGATTGATTTACAAAGATTATTTGCTCAAAGTGCCAGCACGGCATTTTATGCGACGGCGCTCAAAATCCAGCAATTCCAAACACCTCCACCCACACCGACGGAGGAGCTTTTATCTGGCCATCCAAAAAACAACCGTAAGCGTCCGGTTTCGGCACCTGAAATCCGGGGTGCAATTTTTGTCCATCGGGTGTTTTCCTGGTGGCTGGAGGTTGCATGGCTGGTCGTTCCCATTTTGATAATCCGGCGCGGCGCGAGTGGTGGTCGGTTCATGTCGAGGCGTGGCGCCGCAGCGGCTTGTCGCGGAAAAAATATTGCCGCGTGCACAAGCTCACCGAGACCACTTTCGTACGCTGGCTCGACGTGCTGACGGACAGGAAAACGGCCAAAATCCGGGTCGAACGCGGGGCGGACGAACGTCGGTGCAAGCGCAGCCGCAAGGGCGGCAAGCTGACGACCGACCGCCGCAACCAGGCAGCGCAGGCGTATTGGGCGATGCATGTCGAGGCGCTCGAATGGAGCGGGATGACAGTGCGTGAGTATGCGGCGGCGCTGGCGATCTCGCGTCATAGCCTCGCGCGCTGGCGCGATTTGCTGGCTGAACGGGACGCGCCGGTCGACTGGCGCGCGCGGCTTCATCCGAGCGCGAGGCCGCAAATAAGCAGCGCTGCTAGTTGCGCAACAAGCAACGGTTCTGAAGCTGGAATGAGCGTTGGCGGCTTGACAGATGCGCCAGATCATCGCGCGGGGGCGCAGGTCCGGCGCAGCTTCACAGTTGCCCAGCGGTGCGCCATCGTACTCGAAGCTGAAGCTCCCGGTACGACGGCTGCGAAGGTCTGTCGGCGTCATGGGATCGCCACCAGCATGTTGTTCCGCTGGCGCGCGCAACTTGCGCCCGGCGGTACCGAACAGGCCCGCTTTGTGACAGTGCGGGCGGAGGGGGAACTGCAATGCTGATGCTTCCGGCCGGCACAAAGGTGCATCTGGCGGTGGGCTATACCGACATGCGCAAGGGGATCGATGGGCTGGCGACCATGGTGCAGGAAGTGCTGAGGGAAGACAGCTTCTCGGGTCACCTGTTCGCGTTCCGCGGGCGCAATGCGCGCATCATCAAGATCCTGTTCTGGGATGGGAGCGGGCTGTGCCTGTTCACCAAACGGATGGAGCACGGGGGCTTTGTGTGGCCGAGCCTGCATCAGGTCGGCGAGAGCATAGTGCTGTCCTCGGCGCAGCTGGCGATGCTGATCGAGGGGATCGACTGGCGGCGTCCCGAGCAGCAGTGGAGGCCCAGAAAAGCAGGGTGAAAAGCCGGTTGAAAACTGCCCCGAACACTGCACTGAACCCGCAGAAATGCTTGAGAAAATGCCGCCTTCGTGGTAGCAAAATCCATGCGGCTCGAGCTCGACAATCTGCCGTCCGATGTGGGCCTTCTGCACCAGCTGGTGCGCGACATGGCAGCGCTGGTCGACACCCGCAATGACGAGATCGAACGCCTTCAGGCAATCATCACCAAGCTCCAGCGCATGCAGTTCGGGCGCCGCTCCGAGCGGCTCGATCCTGATCAGCTGGCGCTCGGCCTCGAGGACCTCGACGCCGATATCGGGCGCATCGAGGAAAGCCGTCCGGCCATCGTTGGGGATACCGGGGCTGCCGAACGGCGCGCTCACCGCACCGCCTTGCCAGATCATCTGGAGCGCGAAGACATCATCCTCGACGCTGATCACGCGGCATGCCCGTGCTGCGGCAGTGCGCTCCATAGTATGGGCGAGAGCGTCTCCGAGATGCTCGACTGGGTGCCGGCACGGCTGCGGGTGATCCGCACCACGCGTCCCAAATACGCCTGCCGCGCATGCGGCAGCCTCGTCCAGGCACTGGCTCCCGAGCGCGTGATCGCTGGTGGTCTGGCAACGCCTGCGCTGCTCACGCAGGTACTGGTGAGCAAATACTGCGACCACACCCCGCTCTATCGCCAGTCGCGTATCTTCGCCCGCCACGGGGTCAATCTGGCGCGTTCGACGCTCGGGGATGGGTTGGCGGCGCGTGCTGGTGGCTCGAAGCCCTGCACGACCGGCTGTGTGCTGACGTGTTCGCCAGCGATCATCTGTTCGCCGACGACACGCCGGTCCCGGTGCTCGATCCGGGGCGCGGGCG
>JAHJSJ010000110.1 GCA_018830415.1 Alphaproteobacteria bacterium
TCAACCATCGGCGTTTGCTGGAGCCAATCGGCAACATCCCGCCCGCCGAAGCCGAACAACAATACTACGCCATGCTGGACGATACCGCCATGGCAGCATAACTTAAACCAAATAGCCTCCGGCAATCCCGGGGCGGTTCAGCCGCAAGGGAAAAGTGTCACACAAGCTGATCGAGACCGTCGGAAAGGACGCGTTTTTCAACCTCTTTGACGATGGTGTTGTGAAGAACTTGCCTTCGGTGTTTATGGCGATGAAGCAGCCCGAGATCCGCAATCTCACGCTTCAATGGGCTTGGTTAGCCCTTAAGAACTTGCAATGAGACCCTAATCCGCGGTCGACAAGCATGCTAAGCGCAGATGAGGATATTTTGCGCCAGAAGGGCGGCGCAGGGACAAAGCGGCGAGGATTTGCGACCGTTTTGATTGTGTCCGTAAGTGCTCAACGTAGGGTATCCACCGCGTGTTCTTGACGAAGACGGTGCGGAGAACCGCTGCGCTTGGGGTGGGCCTTGCCCCCATCAACCACTCAAGCAATCCGATGCTCACCCCGTATCCACCTCACCGTGCCCGAAGACGCGCGCATCACCACGCTTTCGGTGGTCATATAGACCTCGCCCGTCAGGCGGCGGCGGCGCTTTACCCCGTCGAGCAGCGAGCCTGACGTCACCCCGGTCGCAGCGAAGATGCAGTCGCCCTTGGCCAGATCCTCCAGCTTGTAGATGCGGTTCAGATCGGTGATCCCCCACTTCTTCGCGCGGGCTTTTTCATCATCGTTGCGGAATACCAGCCGCCCGTTGAACTGCCCGCCGACGCAGCGCAGCGCGGCTGCCGCCAGCACCCCTTCGGGCGCGCCGCCCTGGCCCATATACATGTCGATCGTGGTGTCCTCATCGGTCACTGCGATCACGCCTGCCACGTCGCCATCACCGATCAGCACCACGCCGCAGCCAAGCGCGCGCAGTTCCGCGATCAGTTCGCTATGGCGCGGACGGTCAAGCACGCAGACATTGATGTCGCGCGGCTTCACCCCCTTGGCCTCGGCCACCGCCATCACGTTTTCGGTCGCGGATTTGGCCAGATCGATGATGCCTTCGGGATAGCCGGGGCCAACCGCCAGCTTGTCCATATAGACGTCGGGCGCGTTGAGCAGGCAGCCCTTTTCCGCTGCCGCCAGCACCGCCAGCGCATTCGGCCCGGCCTTGGCGGTGATCGTGGTGCCTTCCAGCGGATCGAGCGCAATGTCGATCTGCGGCCCTTTGCCGATGCCGACCTTTTCGCCAATGAACAGCATCGGGGCTTCGTCCCGCTCGCCTTCGCCGATCACCACGGTGCCATCCATATAGAGATTGTCGAAAGCGCGGCGCATGGCTTCGACTGCGGCGGCATCGGCCGCCTTTTCATCGCCGCGCCCGATCAATTGCGCCGCCGCAATCGCGGCCGCTTCGGTGACGCGCACCAGTTCGAGCACCAGCACGCGCTGGATGGCGTTGTCATCAGGGGCTTGCCCCATACCTTGATTGGCGGCGTTGCGGTCGGTAGTGGTTGACGAGTTCATGCGCAATTCAGCCTTTTATCGCTTTGGTTGCAAAAACCTTGGGAATGCCCCCGCGCATAGGCTGATGGAGACGGGTTTGTCGAGCAATGCCATTCCTGTCGCGCCGGGTTTCCGTAACGTCATGCTGTTTTTGGCCCTCTCAGCTGCGGCGCTGGTGATCAGCGATCCTGTGGCCGCACAGGATGACACCGCCGCGACACCGCCCGCCTCCGAAACGCCGCCACCACCTGCACCTACGCCACCGGCCCCACCGCCGCGCCCGCGCATCAATGTGCTGGTTACCGTGCCGCGCGGCGAGATCAATCAGGCGCAGGCGCTCGAATGCGAAGACCGCGCCGATGCGGGCACGATCAGCGGCGAGATTGTGGTGTGCCGCCAGATCGCCGATGATGGCAGCAATTCCTTGAGCGGCAACCGCAAGAATGCGCAGAAACGCTATGCTGAAGAAACCGCGTTTGCGGATGTGCCGCGTGCGCCAGAGGCGTTCGGGATTCCCAACCACGGCAATTCCATCGGCTTTGGCTCTGTGCCGCCGCCCGCACTGATGATCGATGTCACCGCGCTGCCCAAAGCTCCCGCCGGTTCCGATGCAGACCGGATCGCGCGCGGATTGCCGCCGCTGGATCAGGATCGCGAATTGTCCGAAGAAGAGGAAAAGGCCCGGCGCGAGGCCGCCGGGATCAAGACAGTGGTGCCGCCGCGGACGAAGAAGAAGGGCGGCTAGGGCGGCAAACTTAATCAGCTCGATGGGTTCAATGTGCAGTGACCTTGTGATATTATGATCATGATATTGCGGTATGAAACGCAGTTCGTATAATTTGAGATCGAAGATTGGTGGTTTTTGCATAAGGGGGCTGGTTCATGGAATTGCTGCTCATTATCTTTTTGATTGGCGGTGTCGGGTTCTGGGCAACAAAGCTGTACAATCGGCTGCGTATTCTCAGTGAGGCTGTCAAACGGTCGCAGTCCAACCTCGTCGGCGAATTGAAAAAACGCGCGACGCTGGCCAATCAGTTGATTGATGTCTGCAAAGGTTATGGCGATCACGAAAAGCTGACGCATCTTACCGTCGCTAGCCAGAATCAGGATAGTGGCGACGCCCAGCAGATGGCCACCGCGACCAGTCGGGCCTTGGCCGGGATCAGCTATGTTGCTGAACGTTTTCCCGAACTGAAAGCGAACCAGACCTACAACACGCTGATGGGACAGCTTCAGACCATCGAGAACGATCTTCAGGCCAAGCGCGAAGCATTGAATGCAGAGGTCGAACGCTACAATGGATACCGCGCAAGCATGCCCGCAGTGCTGGTTGCCCAACAGCTTGGCTTCCCCGAAGCCTCCTATTTCTCGAGCGATGAGGAAGGGCTTGAGGCAGGTGCTAATTTCCGAACTGACGATGGCGAATTGTTGCGCGCCCAGTTTGCCCGCATCGGCAAAGGCGTGGGTGAGGCCACAAAGCAAATTGGCAATGCCGCTGGGTCTGCGATGAAACAAGCGCAGGCGAGCCTGGCCAAACCGGCTGACCCCGAACCGCAGCCAGAATCCGAAATTGAAAAGGACCGGCCCACGCAATAGCGGATCAGCCGCGCTCAGGCCTCTAAAGCGGCAAAATCGGCAGCACCAGCGGTTCGCCGGTCAGGCTGTCCGATCCTTCGAGCAGCGCGAGCGCGGCGGACACATTGGCTTCCTGCCCCTCGTGCGTGACCATCGCCACCATCACCTCACCCGCATCATGGCCGCGGCCCTGCTGGATCAGGCTTTCGATCGAGACATCGCCGTCGCGCATCGCGGCGGTGATTTCGGCCAGCACGCCGGGGCGGTCTTTGACCATGAAGCGCAGATAGGTGCGTTCGGTGCGGTGGCCGGGTTCGGCAGGCGGCATGGCGGCAAGCTGCGCCACAGGAATCGAAAACGGCGCGCCCACTTCGTCGCGGGCGATGTCGATCAGATCAGCCGCCACCGCGCTCGCGGTCGGGCCGTCGCCCGCGCCTGCGCCCTGAAACAGCAGGCGACCGGAAAAATTGCCCTCAGCCACCACCGCGTTGGTCGCGCCGTCGACCGCGCTCAGGGGGTGGCCCTTGGCGACGAGGCACGGGCGCACGCGCTGCAGCAGGCGCGGGCCTGCGGGGGTTTCTTCGACATCGGCCTCGCCAATCAACCGGATGACGAAACCGAGCGCATCGGCCTGCGCAATGTCGGCGGCGCGCACCTGCGTGATGCCATTGACCCGCACCCCGGCAAAATCGATCCGCGTGCCAAACCCGATCGCCGCGAGAATCGCCAGCTTGTGCGCCGCATCCACGCCCTCGATATCGAAGGCCGGATCAGCCTCGGCAAAGCCAAGCCGCTGCGCGTCGGCCAGCACGTCAGCGAAATCCGCCCCCGTGCGCTCCATGGTCGACAGGATATAATTGCAGGTGCCGTTGAGGATGCCGTAAACCTTGGCCAGCACATTGGCCGATGTGCCTTCGCGCAGGCCTTTGATCACGGGAATGCCGCCGCCCACCGCGGCTTCGAATTTGAGCGGAACGCCCGCCGCCTCGGCAAGCTGCGCCAATTCCAGCCCGTGATGCGCCACCATCGCCTTGTTGGCGGTGACGAGGCCTTTGCCCCCCGTCAACGCCGCGCGCGAGAGGGCGAGCGCCGGGCCATCCGATCCGCCGACCAGTTCCACCACCACGTCAATATCATCGCGTCGCGCCAGCGCGGTCATGTCGTCTTCCCACGCAAAGCGGGCGATATCCACTCCGCGATCCTTGCTCCGGTCACGCGCGCTGACCGCCACCACCTCGATGGGGCGCCCCGCGCGCGCCGCGATCAGCGTGGCGTTGGTATCGAGCAGCCGGATAACGCCCGCGCCCACTGTGCCGAGCCCGGCGATGGCAATGCGCAAAGGCTTGGGTTGCGGGGCAGCGGTATCGGGCAAGCGGTCCTCCATGATTAACCGGAAACGCCGCTTAACCTGCGTCCGCGCGCGGTCAAGCCGCGAGGTGTCCGGGACGGCTCAGGTAATCCGCCGCTCGCAGGCTCCAAGCTGGCTGATGACAAAGGCATAATCCGCCGCCGCAAGCCGTCGTTCGGCTGGATCCCGCGCAAGGTTGGTGCTGCTCGGCAATTGCGCAGGCAGGGCGCAGGCGAGGCGATACCAGCGCAGTGTTTCAGGCGCGGGCGGGCGTGCCGCCGTATCGATGATTTCGCCCCAAGACACGCCCCACTGCACCTGCTGGCCCGGACGGCGCAGGATGGTGAGCGATACCGGCGAGCGGCTTTCCGTGGCGAGGAAGATCTGCGTCTCCGATTCGCCGGTCAGGGTGCCTGCCACCGCCAGTGCATCGCTGATCCCGGTGATTCGCGGGACTGGATCGGCAGCGTAAAGCTCAGTCAGGATCGGGCGCAGCCGGGCCTCCAGTTCGGGCGTGTAGTCCAACTGCGCCTGCGGGCCGACCAGCCGCACTTCGCCTGGCCGACCCGGCACCGGGTCGGCAAACAGCACCATTTCGCGGTTCTTGAGCTTGGGCACCTTGCCCTTCGCGTCCAGCGGCACGTCGACCAGATAGGCCAGCGCCGAGCCTGCACCGCTGCGTCCGGCGATCACTGCCAGCGTGTTTGCTTCGATAAAAAGCCGCGCGAATCCCGGTGCCAAACCGGGCGCACGTTCGGGCTTGAGCGTGGTCTGGCGGCGAATCTGGACGCGAATAACCAGGTCAGCCGCGTCCGAAAGTGTCGCCAGATCGGCATAAGTCGGACTATTTATTGCTGTTGGCGCAACCGCGCTTGCACCCTGTGCATGGGCCGCGCCGGGCACCATCGCAAGGCCGGCTGCGGCCCAAGCAAATATCCCTAGAGGTCTGAAAAATTGCGTTAAATTACCGTTAACATAGTGGTTCATGGTGGCATCCATTGATCGGCTTTGAACCTGCATTCTAGCAGTCCCGATTGGACATTGCTTGCAGTGAATTGGTGCTGAACCGCAAAAGCGTTTGATCGACTGGGGGATGCTCGTTAAAGCCCTGAGTGCTGACCATGTGGGACTGGGGACATTGCCACACGGACAGCTCAGGTTGCGCTTTGGGCGATTGCGTTCAGGGCGTGCCAGCCGGGAGGGGTTTGGGCGATGCGCGAAATTGGCGTTTGCTCTTTCTGTTACTTCCGGCATGGGAGGGCCAAAATAATCGGGATCTGCTCACTGGCCTGATTGGCCGGAGGGTGGGGAGTGTGCCGATCGCATGATCGGCGAGTAATTGGAGAGAAAGCGCTGGATGTCCTACGCTGACCAACAACAAGGATTGACCGGCCCCAAGCTTGTCGCAATGATAATCGCGCTTTCGATTGTCGGCGGCGTCGGGGCGGGAATGGTCATTTATCTTGCCGTCGACGCCGTCAAGGAGGTGATCGAACGGGTCACCACCGTGAACGTTGAGGAAGAGCCGCCGCCACCGGACGAGCCACCGCCGCCCGAAGATATTCCGGAACCGACGTCGCCGCCGCCACCTGTGGCACCGCCGCCGATGATCAATATTGCGCCGAATCCGCCGCAGATTGAAACGATACCGATTCCGCCGCCGCCGCAGCCGACAAACGTCCGGCCAAGCGTGGTAGAGGCGCCTCCGGGGCCGCCGGCCCCGCCGTCGAAAGCGCGCGGTGCCCGCACCAAGAACGAACGTAGCTGGGCTGCCCGCATTCAGGAAAACTACCCGCCCCGCGCCTTGCGGGAAGAGGTTGAAGGCACTGTGGGTGTGCGTGTGACTGTCACGGTTGAAGGTCGGGCAACCGGATGTTCGGTGACCGCGTCAAGCGGGTCGAGCATTCTGGATCAGGCCGCCTGCACCGGGATGGAGCGTTATGCGCGCTTCGAACCGGCGCTGAATGATGCCGGCAACCCGACCACGGGCAGCTATTCGACTCGCATTACCTATCGTTTGAACTGACGGACAATTCGGCTGGCGGCCCTGTGACTATCTGCGCCGCTTGCCACTGGAACAATTCTTTCAAGAGGACTTTTCGCAATGAACCTTACCCTTCTCGCCGCGGCCGCCGCGGAAGCAGCGCCTGAAAACAAGTTCGGCTTCGTCGAAGCCATGGAGCAGGGCGGCCCGGTCGCCTGGTCGATCCTTGCCGTGCTGGTCATCATGAGCGTCGGCTCGTTCTACATTCTGTTCACCAAGCTGTTCGAGCAGAACAAGATCATGCGTCAGCACAAGGCCGTGCAGTCGAGCTTCTGGCGTGCTGCCACCCTCAAGGAAGGCGCGGCCAAGCTGGAAAAGAACAGCGCGTGGCGCCAGCTCGCAGACGATGCGGTCAAGGCTCAGGAAGAGCATGGCAAGATGACCGACAGCCTCGAATCGCATGATTACATGCATGGTTCGCTGCAGCGTTCGGAAGATTCGATCAACGCTGTGCTCGCGGGCGGTCTGCCGTTCCTCGCATCGGTTGGTGCGACCGCGCCGTTCGTTGGTCTGCTCGGCACGGTGATCGGGATTTACCGCGCGCTCATCAACATCGGGATCGCAGGGTCGGCCTCGATCGACAAGGTCGCTGGCCCGGTCGGTGAAGCGCTGATCATGACTGCCATCGGTCTGCTGGTCGCTGTGCCTGCGGTGCTTGCGTTCAACTGGCTGCAGTCGCGCAACCGTCGTATCGGCGAACTGCTGAGCAGCTTCTCGACCGACATTCTGGCCTTCATCAACTCGAACGGCGCGGTGAAGCCAGCGGTAACCGCTGCTCCGGCGGCCAAGCCTGTTGCCAAGCCTGTCGCGTCGGGCACCAAGGCCTGATTGCCATTGTCGCAAACCGGCGGGGGTGCCTTTGCTGGTGCTCCCGCCGCTTTACCGGGCGGGGCTTCTGACAAGAACCGACGCCAGTTCGTAATCTTCAAGTCAATATTTTGACAGGCTAGGAATTCACAATGGCGATTTCGACGGGAGGCGGGGGCGATACCCCAATGTCCGACATCAACACCACGCCGCTGGTGGACGTGATGCTGGTGCTCCTGATCATCTTCCTCATCGCGGTTCCGGTGGCGATTCAGACGATCGAAAAGCTGGAAATCCCGGTGTTCGAATCGATCGAATCGAAGGACAAGGTTGAAAACCTGCTCCTCACCGTCAGCACCACCGACGGTGGCGGCCGCAGTGCCGGGGAACCAGGCTTTAACGGTGCCTCGCGTGAGGGTGACTGCCGGGTCTATTTCAACAACATCACCCCGGTTTCGTCCGAGGAATTGCAGAAGATGGCGTTCGACCGCCTCGATGCAATCGTCAAGCGGGCGGGTGGGCCTGAAGCCTTGATGGAAAACCCCGATCAGATTCCGCAGGTGCATATCCGCGGCGACGTCAACGCACCGTGGAAATGCGTGGCGGGCGCGATCTACAATGTTCAAATGGCTGGCTATCCGATCGTTGGGTTCATTTCCAACCCGGTCGAGCCAGGCATCTGATCCGTCAAGCAAACTAAGGAGTAACTACCATGGGTATGTCCGGAGGTAAGCTCGACGGCGAACCGATGCTCGACATGAACATGACGCCGCTGATCGACGTTCTGCTCGTTCTGCTGATCATGTTCATCATTACAATTCCGGTGGCGACCCACTCGGTCGACATCGATCTGCCGCAGCCGGATCCCAATCCGCCGCCGGTGATAATCGAACCGGTCAAGAACAAGCTGGTGTTGACCCCGCAGGATCAGATCCTGTGGAACGGTACGGCGATCACCGAAGGCCAGCTGCGCACGATCCTTGCTGAATCCACGAAGATGACGCCCGAGCCCGAACTGCAGTTCGAGCCTGAGGCGCTGGCCAGCTACAGCCTGTCGGCGCGTGTCTTGCAGGATATCAAGGTATCGGGCGTGACCAAATTCGGGTTTGTCGGCAACGACAAGTATCGCGAATTCGGCAAGTAAGGCTTGCCCGGCCTAGGGGTGCTTTAGGGTGCCCTTAGGTGTGGCTTAGAGGGGCGCTGCGAGGGATCGCGGCGCCCTTTTTGCACCCTGCGCGCAATGTTTCACGTGAAACATTTGCGGAACGCGCCGCCTGTCAGTCGCCCTCAAGTGGTGGACCAGGCCGCATCGCCGCCGCGATCAACCCCTCGGCCTCAAGCAGCAATTCATCATCCACCGCGCCTTGCGGCACCGCCTCGCGCCCGATCATGGTCATCACCGGCACCGCCAGCGGCGACACCCGGTCAAGCGTGACATGCACCAGTTCGCGCTGTGATCGTTCGAGCAAATCCGCCAACCGCCCCACATCGGTCATCCGCGCCCGCGCATCGGCCCAGGCCGCCTCGATCAACACATGATCGGGCTCGTATTTTCGCAGCACATCGTAGATCAGATCGGTCGAGAAGGTCACTTGCTTGCCCGTCTTCCGCGTGCCCGGATGCTGGCGTTCGATCAACCCGCTGATCACCGCCACCTCGCGGAAAGCGCGGCGCAACAGGTGGCTTTCTGTCACCCATGCGGTGAATTCGTCAGTCAGAATATCGGGCGATAACAGCGGTGCAGGGTCGGCGATCAGCCTCAGCCCCCACACCGCCAGACAGTAATCGTTGGCGACAAACCCGCCCGGCAACAGCCCGCGATCCTCCATCCGCCGGGTGATCAGCATCCCCAGCGACTGGTTCGCGTTCCAGCCCTCAAACGTATAATAGGCGGTGTAATGCTTGCCCGCGTGGGGGAAGCTTTCGACCAGCAATTCGCCCGGTGCGGGCAGGCGGCTACGGTAATCCTGCATCTCCAGCCATTCGCGCACATCATCGGGAAACCGCCCCCAGCCCGCGCGGTCAGCCAGCATCGCCTGCACCCGCGTGGCAAGATGCGTGGTCAGCGGCAGGCGCAGCCCGCCATAGGACGGAATGGTGGCGCTTTTCTTCGCAGCACGGACGATCACATCCATATCTTTGATGTTCTCAACCGCAAGGCTCATTCCGGCAAAGAAGAAGGTGTCACCCGGCGAAAGCTGCGCTGCA
>JAHJSJ010000111.1 GCA_018830415.1 Alphaproteobacteria bacterium
CGATCTGGGGTTGCGCAGTCTGGAAGACCTGACTTTCGCCCATTTCGCGCCTGAGATGGAGCAGATCGTGATCGCCTATTACGAGATCATGACCGAGGGCGATGCCACCGGCCAGCCATTCACCTTCCCGATACCGACGGTCAACATCACCGAGGATTTCGACTGGGACAGCCGGGTCGCCAGCGCGATTTTTGATAATGCCGCCAAGGTCGGGTCCTCATACTTTCAGAACTTCATCGGGAGCCAATATCTACGCGATCCGGCGAATGGCGAGCGGCACCCCAATCCGGACGCCTATGCGCCGGGCGCGGTGCGATCGATGTGCTGCCGCCTGCAACTCGACCTGCGCGAATTGCTCAAGCGCGGCAACGGGTTGTTCGGTTCGGCCGAGATGACCGGTTCGCTCGGAGTGGTTACGATCAATATGGCGGCGCTGGGTTACCGCTTCAAAGGCGACCTTGATGGCTTCACGGCCGAACTCGACCGGCTGATGGACATTGCCAGCTCCACGCTCGAGAAGAAGCGGATATTCGTTCAGAGCATGTATGATCGCGGGCTATATCCCTATACCGCGCGATACCTGCCGTTCCTGCGCAATCACTTCTCGACCATCGGGGTGAACGGGATGAACGAAATGGTGCGGAATTTCACCGGCGATGCCCACGATCTGACCGCTCCGGAAGGGATAGAGATGGCGCTCGGCATCCTTGACCACATGCGCGCGCGGCTGGTTGGTTACCAGGCACGAACCGGCAATCTCTACAACCTCGAGGCCACTCCGGCAGAGGGGACGACGTATCGGTTCGCCAAGGAAGACCGCAAGCGTTTCCCCGATATCCTGCAGGCAGGCAGCGGCGATAACATTTATTACACCAACAGCTCGCAAATCCCCGTCGATCACACCGAAGATCCGTTCGAGGCGCTGGAATTGCAAGATGATCTGCAATGCAAATACACGGGCGGCACGGTGCTGCACCTCTATATGAGCGAGAAGCTGTCGAGTTCGGATGCGGCGCGCGGGTTCCTGCGCACCGTGCTGACCCGCTACCGCCTGCCCTATGTCACGCTCACCCCGGTATTCTCGGTGTGCGATACGCACGGCTATCTCGCGGGCGAGCAGCCCGACTGTCCAGAATGCGGCAGCAGCACCAAGGTTTGGACGCGGGTCATGGGCTACTTCCGTCCGGTCGACAGCTTCAATAAGGGTAAGGTCGGAGAACACCGCCAGCGCCGTCACTTCACCGAAGATGCCGCGATGGTGGAGAACCTGTTTGACCGCGCTGGCTGATCGCGCCGGAACCGAACGAAGGCGGGCGCGCGTCGCAGCTCCGTTCCACGCGATCACGCCATTCACCCTCCTCGACTTTCCTGGGCGCAGCGCCTGCATCCTTTGGGTGGCGGGCTGCAACATGCGCTGCGGTTACTGCCATAATCCGGAGATTGTGCTCGGCAAGGGAACGCTTACCGGCGAGGACGCGCTGGCGTTTCTACGGCGGCGGCAAAGACTGCTGGAAGGCGTGGTGCTTTCAGGCGGGGAGGCGACGACGTGGCCTGAACTTGTCACGTTTGCCGCGCAGGTGAAAGCTTTGGGGTTTGCGGTAAAGCTTGATACCAACGGTTTGCGGCCCGACGTGGTCGCGCGATTGCTTGATCACAGGCAGATCGATTATGTTGCGCTCGACTACAAGGCACCGTCTGCAAGCTTCGAGAAGGTTACCGGAACCCGGGCCTTCGTTCGGTTTGCGCGGACGCTCGATTTGCTGTGCGGACAGGATCAGGTGCCGTTTGAAGTGCGCACCACGGTGCACGACGCGTTGCTGAACGAAGATGAGGTGCTGGCTATCGCTAATGATCTGGCGCGGCGTGGCTATCGGGGAACGCTGGCGGTGCAGCAGGCCGTGGCCGACCCGGATCGCCCGCTGCTCGCCCCGCTCCCGCCGGTGCGGCGCAAGCTCGATACGGCGTGGCTGGCAAGTCGCTCTCCGATAGGGCTGGATATCCGCTGAGCCATTTCAGGTCAGCCGATACATTCGACGAGCCGATTGCCAGATGATGTCCCGGGAGCCGATGAGGCCGAGGCCATTCATAGCGGCTTCTCCGAAACGGCATAGGCTTTCGGCGGACGCTGGCCACCTTGGCGTCTGTTCATCCCAGCGCAAGCCAAGCCGTGTATTCCTGTCGACGAACCGAGTTCATCAACGCACAGGAGACACAGGATGAGCGCCTATACTTTCCGTTCCTCGCGCCCTGACCACTGGGTCAGCCCGCGTCCTACCCGCGATCCGGCGCGTCTGTCGGCGATCCACGGCCCGCTGCGGCCGATGCAGCAGCCCGGCCTGCTTGCACGGCTGTTCGCGCTGAACTGACGCGCGCCCAAGCAATCTTGCAATTGCCACGCGCCGCCCGTATAGACGGCGCGTCTTTTCTGACATTGGTAGCATATCCAGCCCCTCCGGTGACCTTGTCCCGGGCGGCGCGGCCCCCTACCTGAAAGCCGTTGGGAATGACGCCGGAATTCACGCGAAGGGATACAAGGCTTTATGGCCGAGCAGAAAAATAGTGCCGAACCCAAGGCCGAAGAAAAAAAGCGCAAGACCTCGCCTGGCGAATTCGTCAATCAGGTGCGCGCCGAAGGCAGCAAGATCGTGTGGCCGACTCGTGAAGAGACGGTGCGCACTTCGATCTTCGTGTTTATCTTCATGCTGATCCTCGCGCTGTTCTTCCTCGCTATCGACAGCGCGTTCGGCGCGATTGTGCGCGGCGCGATCGGCCTGCTGCAATAAGGTCCCGGCCAGTTCATTCTGCCCGTCAGACCCACTCTCAAGGACATTTCATGGCTCGCTGGTATATCATTCACGCTCATTCCGGTTTCGAAAACAAGGTGCGTGACGCAATCATTTCCGAAGCCGAACGGCTTGGCCTTTCCGAAGGCGTTGAGGATATTCAGGTTCCCACCGAAACCGTGACCGAGGTGAAGCGCGGCAAAAAGGTGCAGGTCGAACGCAAGTTCATGCCCGGCTATGTGCTGGCCAAGCTGAACATGACCGATGATGTCTATCACCTGGTCAAGAATACCCCCAAGGTCACTGGCTTTCTGGGTTCGGGCACCAAGCCGCAGCCGATTTCCGAACGCGAAGCCGCGCGCTATTTCGGCGGCGTGGCCGAAGCGCAGTCAACGCCCAAGCACGAAATCAGCGTCGATTACGAAATCGGCGATTCTGTCAAGGTGCTCGAAGGCCCGTTCGCCAGCTTCAACGGGATCGTCGAAGAACTCGATTTCGACAAGGCCAAGGTCAAGGTCAGCGTCTCGATCTTCGGCCGCGCAACCCCGGTGGAACTCGATTTCGAGCACGTCGAACTGGCGAAGTGAGTTTTTCGCTCGCCCCTCCGGGCGAGCGTCCTCGGCGCTGTTCCGCGCTCTGCGCGGGCGCCTGCGGGCGGGCAGTCGCGCTTTCGGCCTCTTGCGAGGCCGGTTCAGCGTCATTGTGGAGGCGGTGGAGGCGTGCCGTGAAAACCCGTCCCGGCATCTGCCAGCGCAAGCGTCGCTTCGCCACCCGCGAGGAGGCCGAGGCGGTCGCTTTACGCACCGACACCGCCTTGCGCGCCTACAAATGCGCGCTGTGCCGCCAATTCCACCTCACCAGCCGCACCAAGGGGCTGCGGCCTCCGCGCGCTTTGGAAAATGGCACAATCATCCGCAAGCCATAGGCCTGCGGCCTGCCGGGCGGTGGAGAGAGGCGGCAAGGCGGCAACGGACGCGCACAGGTAACAGCTGTTGCAAATTCCGTGTTCCGGCAGCGGAGCCCTTCGTCCGCTTTTGGTGATTCGCTTGCGGTCTTTCTATGACTGGCATTGGGTGGCTTTCAGAATGGCAGCTTACCGGAGCTACAATCGTGCGGCTTCCACCAAAAAACAATCGGGACGCATCGGAACCGTGGCCCAATAAGGAGGTGGTGCGGCTATTGTTAGGTTTTATGGTGTAACCTGGCGCTGTTCATCACTCGTGAAAATAGCGGGAAAGTCTTCATGCATCGGTCGAAATGGCTTAAGTTCTGGAGCGAGCGACGACCTGATGATGTTTCGCCCCGCATTCAGTTGGCAGAGCTCCAAGGTGACGAAAGGAAACGCTTGGTCGCATTGCGATCTGCCATCAGGGCCTTTCCGGGTATTGCAAGAATTGACGATGGGCCATGGAAACTAGGGCGTTCAGTTGACCTACTGATCCGGTTGCACGCAATCCGGGCAATTTTCGTGACATGGAGTGAATTCGCATGTGGCGGCGTTCGACAAGATGCTCGGAGAGAAGCATTCCATGCGCTAGCTGTTCCGCTGGCGAAACTCGATGAAGGCCTACCGGACTTCTACAATCTGAACATGATGTCGAGCGACTATGGAGTCAGTGCATCCCAGCGAGCGGTAGAGGCGGCCCGAAGAGCCGTATCATTGGTCGAGGCGATAGATTGCCTTGAATTCCGGAAGCTGCCCTTCGACAAGGATGAGCGTTATTCGCAGTTTCTTGATACTCTTAGTTTTTCCGGACCAAATGGGCACGACGAACGAGCGCGGTGGCGGGCTGCGCAGAGCGCTGCGATTGGTGCAGATTGTGCCCTTTTACGAGAAAATTTGGCGACACTTGAGGAACTTGCTCTCGCGCCGCTGTGGCCGAATTCGTCAATCGCCGCCCTCGAAACCAATCTGACGTTGGGCTTAGGCGCAAAGAATGGGCGCGACCTCGGGGTGCACATCGAAAAGTGGCTGCGTGAGCGCAAAGACGGCTCCCTAATTCTTAATCTGGAGGTCGATAAAGCGCGGGAGCGGGTTATCGGCATCGCCAGCCTTCCGCAGTCATTTTGGGAAAGCCGACCTCCTGCCGACACGCTCCATGCTTTCGATTATTGCCTGCACGGCGATCTAAAGAATCCGTCTCGGGGTGAAGAGAACAGTTGCCGCCAAGCTCTTTGAAAGCGCGATAACCGCGTTTGATCCTGGCGACCACTTTGGGGTCGGTTCCAGAATTTCCGGTTTTGGCGAGAAACGCGGTGAAGCTGCCGGGCAGGTTTCGGGGATGCGCGAGTTCACCGGGGATGACGTCCGCAGCGTGGGGGGCTGACACCTCCTCACCCGTCACCCCGTGCTTGACACGGGGTTGGGCTCTTTCTTCTGGCGGCTCGCACAAAATCAGCCAAGCCCCGTGTCAAGCACGGGGCGACGAGGTTTATGGGCGTCCGTCATGGCGTCGCTACCCGAACGGCAGCTTCCGGCTGCGATCTTGCGGAAAGCGGTGCTTCCTCGACCTGTCTTGCGCGGTCACTGCGGGACCGCGACCGGGCTATCCTACGCGGTGCGCAGCGGCCAAGGTGCGGTGCATGGCCTGCCACGATCACCCACTTTGCCGCGCATCATCCTTGCCGATGGGGCATCCCGATCTGGGCACTGTTTTTGCGTTCCTGGACAGTGTCTCCTGTGTCTCCAACAGCCGCGAAGCTGAACGGTGGCGCGGGACGCGCAGGGTTGCATTGCGCGGCAAAACCGCTATGCGCGCCGCTTCGCTGGCCGTCTGGTCGGTGATTCCGTGCGGGAGTTTCCGCTGTGCACGCAGCAGAAACGCTGGACCGCTTAACATGAGCCTTGTTCGAAAGAGCGTAGGCGACAGTGCGATAGGAGTACGGCCCCATGGCCAAGAAGATTGAAGGCTATATCAAGCTGCAGGTGCCCGCGGGCTCTGCCACGCCATCACCGCCGATTGGCCCTGCGCTGGGTCAGCGCGGCGTGAACATCATGGAATTCTGCAAGGCATTCAACGCCGCCACGCAGGAAATGGAAAAGGGCATGCCGATCCCGACCGTCATCACGGTCTATGCGGATCGTTCGTTCACCTTCATCACCAAGACCCCCCCGGCGAGCTTCTTCCTCAAGAAGCTGGCGAAGCTGAAGTCGGGTTCGAAGGAGCCGGGCAAGATTTCGGCCGGAACCATCACCAACTCGCAGATCAAGGAAATCGCGGAAGCCAAGATGGCTGATCTGAACGCGAACGATATTGATCAGGCGATGAAGATCATCGCGGGCAGCGCCCGTTCGATGGGCCTCGAAGTGGTGGAGGGCTGAACCGATGACCAGGATTACCAAGAAAGCCAAGGTGCTGGCCTCGCTCGACCGTGAAAAGCTTTACAGCGTTGACGAAGCGCTGAGCGTGCTGCGTCAGTACAAGAGCAAGTTCGACGAAACCGTCGAAGTCGCCATGAACCTCGGCGTTGATCCGCGTCACGCCGATCAGATGGTGCGCGGCATGGTGTCGCTGCCTTCGGGCACCGGCAAGGACGTGCGCGTGGCCGTGTTCGCGCGCGGCGACAATGCCGACAAGGCGCTGGCCGCTGGCGCAGACAAGGTCGGCGCCGAAGACCTGATGGAAGACATGCTGGCCGGCAACCTCGATTACGACCGCGTGATCGCATCGCCTGACATGATGGCGGTGGTTGGCCGTCTGGGCAAAACGCTTGGCCCCAAGGGCCTGATGCCGAACCCCAAGCTGGGCACCGTCACCCCCAACGTCGCGCAGGCGGTCAAGGACGCCAAGGGCGGCCAGGTCGAATTCCGCGTTGAAAAGCAGGGCATTATCCACTCGGGCATCGGCAAGCTCAGCTTCTCGGACGACGCATTGAAGGCCAACTTCAAGGCGCTGACCGAAGCGGTGGTGAAGTCCAAGCCTTCGGGCGCGAAGGGCAAATATGTGCGCAAGGTCACCGTGACCTCGAGCATGGGCCCCGGCCTCAAGGTTGATCTTTCGGAAGTCGAAGGGGCGTAACCTGTTTGGCCTCAAGCGCCGGCGGGGCCATCCGGCCCCTTGGCTAACGCGCCAGTAGGCGCGACGGCCAGTCGGGCTTGCGAGCCCTGTGGGCTCGTTGGGCGGCAATCGCCTAACAATAATGGGGTCGGAGGCTGTGTGCTTCCGACCCCTTTGCTTTCCGTATCAACCCTTTGGATCAGGTCTGCGCGTCAGATTCCGCCGGGGGTGCAAGCGTAACCGCCCGCCGTCAGCCCTTCGATCAGGCTGTCGCAGCAGGTCTTGAGTGCGTCTGCGCTGGTTGATCGCACCACGAAATTGGCACCCACCCGGCCTTCGCGGAAAAACGGGTAGGATCCGATCTGGCAGGCCTCGTGCGCGGCTTCGGTGCGGCGCAGCAGGTCGGCGACTTCGCTTTCGGCAATCCAGCAGCCGATGGTTTCGGTGAGCAGTGGAGCGCCGCCTTCCAGCTCGCCCGTCAGCGCGTCGAGCATTCCCGCCGTGATATGCGGCACGCCCGCCATCAGGAACAGATTGCCGCGCCGGATGCCGGGCGCGCCCGACATGCGGTTGGGGATCAAGTCGGAACCCTCAGGCACCCGCGCCATGCGCAGCCGACCTTCATTAAGCCCGCCGCGGGTTTCGTAATAACGTTCGAGCAGCGCGCGCGCTTCGGGGTGGACCACCACTGGCACGCCCAATGCGGCGGCGACCGCATCGACGGTGATGTCGTCATGCGTCGGGCCAATCCCGCCGGTGGTGAACAGGTAATCATAGGCGGCGCGAAGATCGTTCACCGCCGCTACGATCCGGCCTTCCACATCCGGCACCACCCGCACTTCGGCCAAGCGGATGCCCTGCACCTGCAGCCAGCTTGCCACCTGCGCGATGTTCTTGTCATGCGTGCGGCCGGAAAGGATTTCATCGCCGATAACGACAAGCCCGGCGGTCCAGATTTTTTCAGGAGAGGTCATGGGGGCAAGGTTAGGGGAAGGAAGATAAAACCGAAAGAGATTCGTCATTGCGAGGAGCCGCAGGTGACGTGGCAATCCAGAGCGTATCGCATATCGCTCTGGATTGCCGCGCTACGCTCGCAACGACGAGAGTGGCTTACTCAGCCGCTTCCAACTGCTCGTCGGTCGATTGCGCATTCGCGCCCGCCTTGCTGAAGGTCAGGATGCCGTCGGTCAGCGGATCGCGCTTCATCTGCTTGCGATCCAGCAGATATTCCTGATTGAGCCGCCACGGATAGGACACCGAATTGCGCGGCATGATGTGTTTGCCGCGCTGGATATAGCCGGACGAGAAATCGAACACGTCGTCTTCCACGATCGCCGCCTCGCCCGCCGGGGTCAGCACCGGGGTAGCGATAGTCGCGCCGGTCTTGCGCATATGTTTCAGCACGCGGCAGACATAATCGGAGTTGATGTCCGCGCGCAAAGTCCAGCTGGCGTTCAGATATCCGAACACCACCGCCAGGTTAGGCAGGTTGGAGAACATGCAGCCCTTGTAATAGAACCGCTGGTTGAACGCGACCGGTTCACCATCCACGCTGATCGCGATTTTGCCGGCCACCGCCAGTTTCAGCCCGGTTGCTGTCACCACGATATCGGCAGGAAGGAACTGGCCATCGGTCAACCGCACGCCGCCCTTTTCGAAATTGGCGATATGGCCGGTGACGATGTCGGCCTTGCCCGCCTTCATCGCTTCAAACAGATCCTGATCGGGCACCAGGCACAGCCGCTGTTCCCACGGATTATAGGGCGGGGTGAAGCTGGCCTTGTCATAATCCGGGCCGAGCGCTTCTTCGATCTTTGTGTAGAGCGCGTCTTTCACCTTCTGCGGCTTGTCGCGCGCCATCTTGAACGCATAATCCTGCATCCGGATGTTCTTGAACCGGGTGATCCGGTAGGCGAGGCTTTCGGGTAGAATCTTGCGTAGGAAATTGGCGATCGCATCCTTTGCCGGGCGGGAGAACATCCAGGTCGGCGTGCGTTGCAGCATGGTGACGTGCGCGGCATCTTTCGCCATTGATGGCACGATCGTCACCGCAGTTGCGCCCGATCCGATCACCACCACGCGTTTGCCCGCGTAATCGAGGTCTTCGGGCCAGAATTGCGGGTGGATCACCTGACCTTCAAATTCGCCGAAATCAAAGCCCGGATCGTAAGGCTCATCATAATCGTAATAGCCTGATCCGAGATACAGGAAATTCGCGGTCATGCGGGTGCGCGATCCGTCGGCCAATTCAATCTCGACATGCCAGCGCGCTTCGTCGTGGCGGAAATCGGCGCTGATCACCTTGTGGCCGAAACGCATATGCTGCCGGATGCCGCGCTCATCGACGATATGGTCGAGGTAATCGAGGATCGCGGGCGCATCGGCGATCGATTTTTCATGCCGCCACGGTTCGAAATCGAATCCCAGCGTGTGCATATCGCTGTCCGAACGGATGCCGGGATAGCGGAACAGATCCCACGTCCCGCCCAGATTATCGCGCCGGTCGACGATGGCGTAGGTGTGATGCGGGGCCTTTGATTCCATATGCGCGGCCATGCCGATCCCGGAAATCCCGGCACCAACGATCAGCACGTCGAAATCTGGTGGTGTTGCAAGCATGACAGGCCATCTCTCCCTTGTTGACACTGATGTAACCACAGGCTTTGCGCAAAAGCGAGTCTTGAATGGCATTCTGCAACTGACTTTTGGGTGACGCGGGCGGGCCGAACCGCTAGGCGCGCAGGCATGAGAATGTTGCTACGTCTGTCCGGCCCCCTGACCGTTCTTGCCTTGGCCGTGCCGCTTGCCGCGCAGGATGATGAGGTTCTGAATGCGGACCCTCGATCCGAAATCATCGTGACCGGGCGCGGGCTTGATCCGGCGTTGTCGACCAGCATTTACGCCACCACCACGCTGGAACGCGATGTGATTATCGCCAGCCCGTCGGGCCGGATCGAGGATGTGCTGCGCGGCGTGGCGGGATTCCAGCAGTTTCGCCGGTCAGATAGCCGTTCATCCAACCCGAGCGCCCAAGGCGTGACGCTGCGCGCGTTGGGCGGCAATGCCACCAGCCGCGCGCTGGTGCTGCTGGACGGGGTGCCGATTGCCGATCCGTTCTTCGGCTTTATCCCGTTGTCCGCCATCGCCCCTGAAACCTTGGGCACCGTGCGGGTGACGCGCGGCGGCGGGTCGGGGCCGTTTGGTGCGGGTGCATTGGCGGGCACGATCGAGTTGGAAAGCGCCGCACCCGGAGAGAGCGCACCATTGCTCGCCAGCGCAGCGATCAACAGCCGCGCCGAAAGCGAACTCAGCGATGTGCTGACCCAGCGATTGGGGCGCGGCTTCGCGGTTGCCAGCGGGCGCTGGGATCGCGGGCAGGGGTTCTTTACCACGCCTGATGATCAGCGCGTCCCCGCCACAGCGCGTGCCGGGTTTGATAGCTGGAACGCGGCCCTGCGCGCGGTCGCCCCGCTGACTTCAGATGTCGAACTGCAGGCCCGCGTCGCCGCGTTCCGTGATGCCCGCACACTCAGGTTCGAAGGCGCAGATTCGACCAGCGAAGGGCAGGAGGCCAGCCTGCGCATCGTCGGGCGCGGCGCGTGGCAGTTCGATGCGCTGGCCTATGTGCAGGCGCGCGATTTCACCAATGTGGTGATCTCCTCGACCCGCTTTACCCCCGTGCTCGATCAGCGCGCGACGCCTTCGACCGGGGCGGGCGGCAAGTTCGAGCTGCGCCCGCCGCTGGCCGAAGGACACGATATCCGTATCGGCGCCGATTACCGCCGCGCCGATGGGAAATTGCAGGAAGACGCGATCAGCGCCTTCACCGGGCTTGTCACCGAACGCCGCCGCGCGGGCGGGGCGACTGCCAATCTCGGGCTGTTTGTCGAGGATGACTGGCAGATCGGCCCGCTGCTGGTCAACGGCGGGCTGCGCGCGGATCGCACCAGCATTACTGGCGGATTTTTCCGCGCGGTCGATCCTGCCGGGGTGCCGGTCAATGCGATCAGCGCGCCGGATCGGTCGGACTGGGCGGTAAGCTGGCGCGCGGGCGCGTTGTTCTATGCCACCCGGCGGCTGGATATCCGTGCGGCGGCCTATACCGGACTGCGCCTGCCGACCCTTAATGAACTCTACCGCCCGTTTGTGGTGTTTCCGGTGTTAACTGAGGCCAATGCCGCGCTGGAGAATGAACGGCTCGAAGGGTTCGAGGTGGGGCTGGGCTGGCAGCCGATCAATCAAATCGTGCTGTCGCTCACCGCGTTCGATAACGAGGTCGAAAACGCCATCGCCAATGTGACCATTGCCCCCAACCTGCGCCGCCGCGAAAACCTGCCCGCGATCACCGCGCGCGGGGTTGAGGCGAGCCTTGCTGCCAAATTCGGCGCGGTCAGCATTGATGGTTCGCTGGCCTGGACCGATGCCGAGGTGCGAGGCGAGGGGGCTTCGCTGGAACTCGATGGCAACCGCCCGGCGCAGACCCCCCAATTCGCCGCTTCGGCCACCTTCGGCTGGCAGCCTGCGCCCGGTTGGCGGGTGGCGGGAACCCTGCGCCATGTCGCGGCTCAATTCGAGGATGATCGCGAGGCCGATCGGCTGCCACCGGCCACCACGCTGGACGCATTTCTCACCGCGCCGCTCGCCGGGGCGCTATCGGTGATGGTGCGGGCCGAGAACCTGACCGACGAGACAATCATCACCCGCAATCAGGGTGGCTCGATCGATTTGGGCACGCCGCGCACCTTGTGGCTGGGTTTACGCTACGGCTTCGGGCCTTGATTGAGTCAACGCATCATTATTGCGTTTGCGAACTTCCAGCTGCAATTATGCTGCGCCGCAGCACGATCTGTTGCATTTTTGCTACTGCCAGCCAGAACCTCACGATTACGGCTTGTTAGGCCCGCGCGACGCTGATAGGTTTCATCTCACAACCCCAAGACCGGCGCAAAGACCGGCTGGGGTGGAGAGAGGGAAACACTGATGCGCAAGTTTGCAGCCTTTGCTGGCGGCCTGTTGGCCTGCAGTTCACTTACCACCCCCGCCTTTGCTCAGGACGCGGCCGAAGATGCTCCGGCCGTGCGGGAAGGCAACGTCATCATCGTGACCGCCACCCGCCGCGCGCAGGACGTGCAGGACATTCCACTGGCGGTTACCGCGATTTCGCCGCAGCAGCTGGAAAATCAGGGCGTGAGCGATATCCGGCAGATCTCGGCGCTCGCACCAAGCTTTACCAGTTCACAAGCGCAGTTGGCGTCAGGCTCGGTCGTGCTGCGCGTGCGCGGGATCGGGACCACATCGAACAATATCGGCTTCGAAAGCGCGGTCGGCATCTTTATCGATGGTGCGTATCAGTCCCGCCCCGGCGTCGCGCTGGGCGAATTCGTCGATGTCGAGCGGGTCGAAGTCCTCCGTGGGCCGCAAGGTACCCTGTTCGGCCGCAACACTTCGGCCGGCGCGCTTAACGTCACCAATGTCCGTCCGGACGTTACTGAATTCGGCGGCTTCGTGAATGCTGGCTACGGCAATTTTGACGAGATCAGCGTGCAAGGTGCCATCAACGTTCCGATCGTCAGGGATACGGTGGCCGTTCGCTTGACCGGCGCCTTTCGTGAGCGTGACGGGTTTCTGACGGTCGCTGATCGCAACGGGAACGACATTGGCGATACCAATGATGTCGATCAGTGGTTGGTGCGCGGCCAGATCGGATGGGATACCGATAGCGGGTTGCGTGGACGCATCATCGCCGATTTTTCCAATAGCACATCAAGCTGCTGCGGCGCGATCGAGCTGTTTCAGTCGCAGCTGGTGACGGGCGGGGCCTTCGCCGCGGTCGGGCTGGGTGCCAATGGCGGCAACGGTCAGCCGTCGGTCTCCACCTCACCGACAGATCAGGGCGCGTTCGAACAAGCGCTCAACAACCGCGTCGTCTCGGCCAATTTTGCCCCGATTGCAGATATCGATAATTACGGCGTGACCGGCGAACTGGAATTTCCGGTGTCGGACAATGCTGATCTGATCTTCATCGGCTCCTACCGCAAATTCGAAAGCTTCGAAAACTACGATTCGGATTTCAGTGGGCTTGATATCTTCAACGTCGATGCGCTTAATCTCGACATCGAAACCTGGACTGCCGAACTGCGGCTTCAAGGCGAAGCCTTTGGCGGCAAGCTCAACTACATGGTCGGCGGCTTCTATTCGGACGAACAGCTCGATCAGTCGGTCAGTTTTTCGCTGGGCGATGATTTCGGCGAGAATGTTGGCGCACTGCTGTTCGTGCCGACCGAGGGCGCGTTAGGGCCAAACCCGCTGACCGTATTCACCGGCGTTGATCCGGCTGGTACCACCAACACCAACCGGTTTCAGCAGGATGCCAAGAGCTACGCCATCTTCACGCATAATTCGTTCGAGATTACGGACGGGCTCGAACTGACTGTCGGTGCGCGTTATTCGTGGGAAGACAAGGAGGGCGGCTTTACCCAGACAGCGGTCAACAATCAGATCTGCCCGGCGGTTCTGGGTGCGTTGGGCGGGGTTCCGGGCGCCTTGCAGCCTGCCTTTATCGGTCTTGGCTGTTTCGGCTTCACCGCTCCGGCTGATCTGCCGCAGGCGGCCGTCTTGCCGCTACCGCGTACCTTCCAGGAAAACTTCAACGACGAAGAACTGATCTACACTGTCAAACTGGGCTATGAATTCAGCCCTTCGATCAATGCCTATGCCAGCTTCACGCATGGTTATAAGGCGGGCGGGATCAACCTTGATACCACCGCAGCGGTAAACGGGGCTGATCCGACGTTCAAATCGGAAGAGGTTGATGCCTACGAAATCGGGCTCAAAGGTCAGACCGCCAATGGCAATCTGACGATCAACATCGCCGGGTTCTATGAAGAATTCACCGATTTCCAGGTGCTCGAATTCACCGGGACGGCGTTTGAAACATTCAATGTGCCCAAGGCCGACACTAAGGGGGTCGAAATCGAAGGGCTGTTCCGGCCCAATGACGAGTTGACCTTCAACTTTGGCGCGACCTTCCTTGAGGCGAGCTACCCTGATGATTGCGCCGGTACTCAGACATCGGTTCAGGTGGTGGCGCTGTGCGGCAATGATCTGACCAACGCGCCGCAAATCGTCGCGTTGATAGGCGCATTGTGGGAAAAGCCGATCAATGCTTCGACCGAAGTGTTCCTGTCGGGTCAGGTGCGGATGGAGGATGACCAGCGCACCTCGACTCAGGCGATCATCCTGCCTGATGCGGACCAAATTGCCGCAGCGGGTGGTCTTCAGCAGGCGATCGATATCGCCGACCCGATCATCGCGGATGTTCAGGATGGCAAAGCCTTCGTGAACCTGCGCGGCGGGCTGCGCTTTGCCGGCGGGCAGTATTCGATCGAGGGCTGGGTGACGAACCTCACCAACGAAGTGGTGCGCGGGGTGACGTTCAACACCACGCTGCGCGGCAGCGGCGCGGCCAATTCACGCTCGGCCTTCGTCCTGCCACCGCGCCAATACGGCGTAACGCTGCGCGCGAAGTTCTGACGCGCTGCGGCCTCGGCCACACAAAAAGGGCGGCTCGGGATAACCGGGCCGCCTTTTTTTGTTGATCTTGTCACCAGAACGGTCGCGCAGCGACCGCAAGGGCGACCGCCCGCCCGCAGGCGCCCCGCAAGGAGCGAAGCGACTGAAGGGAGCAGCGCCGAGGACGCAGCCGCGGAGGCGGCTGCGCAACTACATAGATCTAGCGATCAGCATTTTCATCACTTCGTTCGATCCGCCGAAAATGCGCGTGATGCGGGCATCGCGGTACATCTTGGCGATCGGGTATTCGTTGATATAGCCCGCGCCGCCATGCAGTTGCAGGCACTTGTCGACGACTTCGCCTTGCAGTTCGGTCACCCAGTATTTCGCCATCGACGCAGTGGCAACATCGAGCTCGCCCCGGAGCAGTTTGGCGATGCAATCATTGACGAATACCCGCGCCGCCGTGCCGCGCGCCTTGAGGTCGGCCAGCACGAACTGGGTGTTCTGGAAATCCCAGATCGTCTGCCCGAATGCCTTGCGCGATTTGACATATTCGACCGTGGTATCGAGCGCCTTTTCAATCCCCGTGGCCGCGCCGATGGCAATCACCAGACGTTCCTGCGGCAGTTCGCCCATCAGCTGGTAAAAGCCCTTGCCCTCAACCCCGCCGAGCACGTTTTCGGCCGGCACGAAGACATTGTCGAAGAACAGTTCTGACGTATCGGCTGCATCAAGCCCGATCTTGTCGAGTTTTTTGCCGCGCTGGAACCCTTCTGCGCCCTCGGTTTCCAGCAGCATCAGCGAAATGCCCTTGGCCCGTTCGTTCGGGTTGGTCTTGGCGACAACCACGATGAAATCGGCGGTTTGCCCATTGGAGATATAGGTCTTGGCCCCGTTGATGCGGTAGCCATTGCCATCGCGCAGGGCGGTGGTGGTGATCGACTGAAGGTCGCTGCCCACCCCCGGCTCGGTCATCGCGATCGCGCTGACCAGCTCGCCGCTAACCAGCTTGGGCAGGTATTTCTGCTTCTGCTCTTCGGTGCCGTGGCGCACCAGATAGGGCAGAATGATCGTATTGTGCAGGCTGGCGGCGAAGCCATCGACATCGTGTTTGGCCTGCTGATCGATCACCACCAGGTCATGCCGGAAGTCGCCGCCGTGGCCGCCATATTCGGTCGGAACGCTGACGCCGAGCAGGCCTGCGGCCCCGGCCTCGCGCCAGAAATCGCGTTCCACCATGCCATCGGCACGCCATTGCTGGACGCGCTTTTGCGGGGCGTGCTGCTGATAGAATTTGCCGACGGCATCGGCAAAAATGGCGATTTCCTCTTCTTCCATGAAGGCCGGTTGCGGCACATTGATGACGGGCATTTCTTTCTCCTTATGATCCCAAATACTGTCGGTTCGCCTACCCAAGCCGCCAAAAATGTTTCGCGTGAAACATTGGGCTAGCGCGGTCTAAGGCGGGTCCAGGCAGGGTCTGGAATGACCGGGCCAAGTAGGATTACCCGCCGTGGGGCGAAACCGTTGCTTATTTCCCCGTCCAGTTGGGCTTGCGCTTTTCCGCGAATGCCGCCGCGCCTTCGCGGGCGTCGTGCGATACGAATACCGGCCCGATCAGCTGGCCCTGCTTGGCGTAGCGATCTTCCATGGCCCAGCCGCGTGATTGTTTCATCACCTGCTTGGACACCTTCACCGCCAGCGGGCCATTGGCGGCGATTTTCGCGGCGAGCGCCTTGGCCGCATCAAGCGCGGGGCCATCGGTGACCTGGTTGATGAGGCCCAGCTGATAGGCGCGCTCAGCCCCGATGAAATCGCCGGTCAACGCCAGTTCCAGTGCGATCCGTTCGGGAATCTGATCGGGCAGCATCATCACGCCGCCAGCGGCCGCGACAAGCCCGCGTTTCACTTCGGGAATACCGAATTTGGCGTTGGCATTGGCGACGACCAGATCGCAGGCGATCATCAGTTCCAGCCCGCCTGCCAATGCATAGCCTTCAACCGCGGCGATCAGCGGCTTGGCGGGCGGGGCCTGCACCACGCCGCCAAATCCGCGCCCTTCGACCGATGGGCTTTCGCCGCGCAGAAAGCCTTTCAGATCCATGCCCGAACAGAATGTGCCGCCCGCGCCGGTGATGATGCCGACGCGCAAGGTCTCATCGGCATCCAGCCGGTCCATCGCCGCTGCAATGCCTTCAGCCGCAGCTTTGGTCATCGCGTTCTTGGCTTCGGGCCGGTTGATGGTGACGATCAACACGCCGTCTTCAACTTCTGTCAGCACTTCGGGTGTGGCAGCTTCGCTCACGGTTTTGTCTCCCTGTCGAAATTGGCATTGCGAATTGAAACTCAATTCTTGTGCGAGTGGTGGAGTGGGTTTACGTAATCGTCAACCGCAATTTCGCTGGAACCGGAGAGGATCATCATGACCGAGGCTTATATCATTGATGCAGTGCGCACCCCGCGCGGGATCGGCAAGCAGGGGAAAGGCGCGCTGGCGGCGCAGCATCCGCAGCATCTCGCTGCCACGGTGATGAAGGCGATTGCGGAGCGCAACCACCTCGACACCAGCACGGTCGATGATGTGATCTGGTCGGTTTCGACGCAGGACGGGATGCAGGCGGGCGATCTGGGCCGCATGGCATCGCTTGACGCAGGCTATGACATCACCTCATCGGGCACCACGCTTGACCGGTTCTGCGGCGGCGGGATTACCAGCGTCGCACTGGCATCGGCGCAGGTGATGAGCGGGATGGAAGATTGCATCGTCGCTGGCGGAACCGAGATGATGAGCCTTACCTCGGCCATGTCTCAGGAGAAAATGCGCGCCGGGCTGAAACCGCCGATGATGGGCAGCTATAATGAACGCCTGCAGGCGGTGCATCCGCAATCGCATCAGGGTATTTGCGGCGATGCGATTGCCAGCATGGAAGGCTTCACCCGCGCCGATCTGGACGCGGTCGGCTACCGTTCGCAGCAACGCGCCGCCGAAGCGATGGCGGCGGGCCGATTCGCCAAATCGCTGGTGCCGGTGGTGGCGGATGATGGCACCGTGCTGCTCGACCACGATGAATACCCGCGTCCGCAAACGACGATGGACGATCTGGCCAAGCTGGAACCGGCCTTCCCCAAGATTGCCGACGTGCCGCTGGATGAGAAGGGCACGACATTTCGCAAGCTGATCAACCAGAAATATCCTGACCTCGACATTCAGCATTTCCACCACGCGGGCAATTCGTCCGGCGTGGTTGACGGCGCGGCGGCGGTGCTGATTACCAGCAAGGATTACGCGCAAAAGCACGGGCTGAAACCGCGCGCGCGCATCGTCGCCACCGCCAATATGGGCGATGATCCCACGCTGATGCTCAACGCCCCGGTGCCTGCGGCCAGGAAGGTGCTGGCCAAGGCGGGGTTGAGCGTTGACGATATCGACCTGTTCGAAATCAACGAGGCTTTCGCCGTCGTCGCCGCCAAGTTCGTGCGCGATCTGGGGCTGGATTGGGACAAGGTCAACGTCAACGGCGGATCAATCGCGCTGGGCCATCCGATTGGCGCGACCGGGGCGATGCTGATCGGCACCATCGTTGACGAGCTGGAACGGCGCGGCGGGCGGTATGGCCTGGTGACGATGTGCGCAGCGGGCGGCATGGCCCCGGCGATCATCGTTGAACGGGTCGATGGCTTTGCCGACTGAGGTTCCTGATAACACCCCGGTGATCATCGGGGTGGGCCAGTATTCGGAGAGGGTGGGCGAGCCGGGCTATGCGGCGCTGTCCTACATGGACCTTGGTGGGCGGGCGCTGGCAGCGGCGATTGCTGACAGCGCGGCGAGTGGTAACGTGGCGGGCGCGATCGATATGCTCGCCGCGATCCGCGCGTTTGAAATGTCGCGTCCGGACCGCGTCCCGCCCTTCGGCGCGGCCAACAATGTGCCGCGCGCGATTGCCAAGCGGGTGGGGGCGAACCCTGCTCGTGCGATCCTGACGACGACGGGCGGGCAGACCAACCAGCAATTGGTGGGCGAATTTGCGAGCGCCATAGCGGCGGGGGACAGCCAATGCGCGGTGATCGTTGGCGCAGAGGCGATTTCGACCGTGCTGGCACTGTCGGCCAAGGGCGAGGTGCCTGACTGGTCAGAGGATGTCCCCGGCACCTTCGAGGATCAGGGTTTCGGGCTGGAAGACCTGATCGAACCCGCATTGTTCGCCCACGGCGCGAGCGGGGCAATCCCGCTCTATGCGCTGGCAGAGAATGCCCGGCGGGCCAGGCTGGGGCTGGGGCTGGAGGAATACCGGCGCGAAATCGGCAAGCTGTTTGCGCCCTTCACCCGCGTGGCGGCGGCGAACCCGCATTCAGCCGCGCCGGTCGAGCGCAGCGTGGAGGAACTCGCCACCGTTACCGACCGCAACCGAATTGTCGCTGAGCCTTACCCGCGTATGACCGTGGCCCGCGATCAGGTGAATCAGGCCGCTGCGATTATTGTCGCAAGCGCGGGGCTGGCCCGCGCGCTGGGCGTGCCGGAAAGCAAGTGGGTGCATATCCACGCCGTCACCGCCGCGACCGAACTCAAGCTGTCCGAACGGCCCGACTTGTCCGCCAACCCCGCCTCCATCGCAAGCGTCGAAGCGGCCTTGGTGCGGGCGGGGAAGGGCATGGGTGATATGCGCTATATCGATTTCTATTCGTGCTTTGCGATCCCGGTGTTCAATCAATGCGACCATTTCGGCCTGTCCGCCGACGATCCGCGCGGGTTGACGCTGACCGGGGGCCTGCCGTTCTTTGGCGGGGCGGGGAATAATTATTCCGCCCACGCCATCGCCGAGGCCGTGCAGAGGGTGCGCGGCGACCGGGGGGCTTTCGTGCTGGTGGGCGCGAATGGCGGCTGGATGAGCAAATATGCCACCGGCATCTATTCGACTGCGCCCGCCGATTGGTCTGTGGGTGGTCGCTTTGCCAAACTGCCCAAGGCGGCTAATGCCGTCCCCGCCTCCGCCGCGCCGTTCGATAGGGCTACGGTGGAAACCTACACCATCAACCGCTCCCCCAAGGGCGATGCGGCGATATTCATCGGGCGCAATCCGGCAGGCGAACGGGTGTGCGGCAATGCTGATCTGACCGACCCCGCAACTGCTGCGGCATTTGAAGGTGGCTGGCCGTTTGGGGCGCAGCTGGCGGTAGTGCAGGACGAACGCGGGAGGAACGTCGGGCGCATTGCCTGATCCCGCGTGCCCTTGCGCGAATCGGAGCTTTGGGGTAACTGGTTTCAATTGAAACTAATTGCTTGCCGCAGAGGATTGCCGCGATGAACGTCCAGACCACCGACCTGTTTGAAAACCCCGCCGGGCTCGACGGGTTCGAATTCGTCGAATTCTGCGCGCCGGAAAAGGGCGTGTTGGAACCCGTGTTTCAGGCGATGGGCTTCACCCGCGTGGCGCAGCATCGTTCCAAAGACGTGGATCTGTGGCGGCAGGGCGGGATCAATCTGATCGCCAATTACGAACCGCGCAGCGCCGCGTGGTATTTCGCGCGGGAACACGGCGCGGCGGCCTGCGGGATGGCATTCCGGGTGCGCGACGCGGCCAAGGCCTATGCCCATCTGATCGCCCAAGGGGCCGAACCGGTCGCCAACGAACCCGGCCCGATGGAATTGCGCATTCCCGCGATCCGCGGCATCGGCGGCGCGATTTTGTATCTGGTCGATCGATATGCCGATACGGGCAACGGCCTCACCATCTATGACATCGATTTCGAATACCTGCCCGGCGTTGATCCGCATCCAGTGGGCGCGGGCTTCCACACCATCGATCACCTGACCCACAATGTTTACACCGGGCGGATGAAATATTGGGCGGACTATTACGAGACCCTGTTCAACTTCCGCGAGATCCGCTTTTTTGACATCAAGGGCGAATATACCGGCCTCACGTCCAAGGCCTTGACCGCACCCGACGGCAAGATCCGCATCCCGCTCAACGAAGAAGGCGAAGGCGGGAAAGGCCAGATCGATGAGTTCCTCAAGGCCTTCAATGGGGAGGGCATCCAGCACATCGCGCTGATCTGTGATGATCTGCTGGCGTGCTGGGACAGGCTGAAGACGCTGGGCGTCCCGTTCATGACCGCGCCGCCTGCGACCTATTACGACATGCTCGACGGACGCCTGCCCGGCCACGGCGAGGATGTGGACGCGCTCAAGATGCGCGGCATCCTGCTCGATGGCACGACAGAAGGCGGCCAACCCCGGCTGCTGCTGCAAATCTTCGCGCAGGCGCAGGTTGGCCCGGTGTTCTTCGAATTCATCCAGCGCAAGGGCGATGACGGCTTTGGAGAGGGCAATTTCAAAGCCCTGTTCGAAAGCATGGAACGCGACCAGATCATCCGCGGGGTGCTGGCTGTCGAGGAACCGGCGCAATGACCGGCCACCCCGTAAACCTCGCCGGCATCCACCACGCCGCCTATCGCTGCCACGACGCGAAAGAGACGGTGGAATGGTATGCCCGCGTGCTGGGCATGGATTACACCACCGCCTTTGCCGAGGATCACGTGCCGTCAACCGGCGAATATGATCCCTACATGCACATCTTCCTCGATGCGGGGAACGGCAATATCATCGCTTTTTTCGAACTGCCGAACCAGCCGGAGATGGGCAAAGACCCCAACACCCCCGCCTGGGTGCAGCACATCGCGCTGCGGGTGCCCGATATGGCGGCGCTGATGGCGGCCAAGGCGCATATCGAAGCGCAGGGCGTGGAAGTGCTCGGCCCGACGCATCACGGCATTTTCCAGTCGATCTATTTCTTCGATCCCAACGGGCACCGGCTTGAACTTGCCGCCGATATTGGCACGGCGGATCAATATGCCGAACTTGCCCGCGTCGCGCCGCTGATGCTGGAAGAATGGGCGCAGACGAAGAAAGCCCCGCGTCACGCCGATTGGCTGCACGAAATCGCCCGTGCCGAACACGCGGCGAAAGGCTGATCCCCGGCATCATTCGATCCGGCGAACACCGCATTCGCCGCTCTGCCAACACTTACGCGATTCCGGCGGGGGAGGAGGGCCCGTTCAGGCTTCCGCCGAACCGTCACGCGGCCCCGCAGGCCGCCCGCGCTTCGCGCCCTTGCTGACCGCCACCTTCACCCCGCGCCGCGCCAGCGCCTCACGCAGCAGCACTTCGATTTCGGCATTGACGCTGCGCAGGTCAGCATCCGCCGCGCGTTGAAGCGCATCGTGAAGCGCCGGGTCGAGGCGCAGGGCAAAGGCTTTTTTTGCAGACATGATGCGATCAGTAGAGCGACCCTGCATTTACGACAGGCGATGTTTCCTGCTCGCTGCACAACACCACCATCAGGTTTGACACCATCGCCGCGCGGCGTTCGTCATCGAGTTCGACCACCTTCTTTTCCGACAATTGGGTCAGCGCCATTTCCACCATCGACACCGCGCCTTCAACCAGCTTGGCCCGCGCGGCGATCACCGCTTCGGCCTGCTGGCGGCGCAGCATCGCGCCTGCGATTTCGGGGGCATAGGCGAGGTGGGTGAGGCCGCATTCGTCCACCGTGATCCCGGCCACCGTCAGCCGCTCGATCAAGGCGGCGCGCAATTCCACTCCCACTTCCTCGTGATTGCCGCGCAAGGTCACTTCGAGATGTTCGATATCATCGTAGGGGTAGCGAGAACCGATTGATCGCACTGCGGCTTCGATCTGGGCATCGACGAATTCGCGGTAATCATCGACGTCGAACAACGCCTGCGCGGTATCGGTCACGCGCCAGACAACCTGCGCGGCCATTTCAATCGGGTTGCCGCGTGCGTCGTTGACCTTGATCTTTTCCGAGATGACATTGTTGGCGCGCACCGCGATTTTCTTGCGTGTCAGCCACGGCAGCACCCAGCGCAGGCCTTCGCTGCGGTCAGTGCCCTTATACGCGCCGAACAGCTGGATCGCGGCGGCTTCGTTGGGGTTGATCATGTAGAACCCGGTGAGCACCAGAACGCCGATCACACCGGTGATGATCGCACCAACCAGACGCAGCCCATCGGGATCGTCCGGGGTCATCGCGCTGATAAACAGCCACACCGCCGCGACCACCAACACCAGCGAAACCAGCAGCATCATATAGCCGCTCTGCGTCGCCGCCGGGATTTCCCGACTGCGATTGAGGGCGGGGGTATCAGCAATTGCCATGACGAATTCTCCGATTCGATATAATTATGATATCATATTTATATCAGGATGCGCGGCGGTCAAGCGGATTCGGCCGGGCTGGTGATCAGCAGGGCACTGGCCAGCACTTGCCCACCGGGCCGTTGCGGCAGTGCAGGTTCTCGGCCATGCTCAAGCGCGCGCGCCCCTCCCGGCCTATGTCAAGCGGCTGCGGGCGGGCATCCGGGTGAGAGGGGAATGGCAATGCGGATATTTGTGACGGGCGGCAGCGGCTATCTTGGTCGAAACCTGATCCGGCGGCTGGTTGCCGATGGGCATGACGTGGTGGCGCTGGCCCGCAGTGATGCTTCGGCGCAGGCGGTGGAAATGCTGGGGGCAAAGCCAGCGCGCGGCGATATTCTCGATCGCCAAAGCCTCGTCACCGGGATGGCGGGCTGCGCCGGGCTGGTTCACGCGGCGGCTGACACCGGCCATGCGATCCACGAACCCGATCAACACGCCACCAACCTTAACGGCACGCGCAATGTCTTCACCGCCGCGCGTGAGGCAGGCATTGGCCGCGCGGTGCACATCAGCACCGAAGCGGTCTTGCTGTCGGGCAAGCCGTTGGTGGATGCGACCGAAG
>JAHJSJ010000112.1 GCA_018830415.1 Alphaproteobacteria bacterium
TAGCGCTCTGCCATTCCCTGGTTCTTCCGACCCCGTCTCGCCGACTGTTGTGCCATAGCCGTTATTGCAGGCTGCAAGACAGGCCACATAGATTCGTGGCTCGGTGTTAGGATCAAGGATGGTTTACATTGTTCTGCTCCATTGGGCTTGGGTTCCAGGGTCGCGCTCTGAAACCCTGCTTCGTGGCGAACAGCGGAGAGAGGGGGGCAAGGTCTAGTGCCGATGGGTGGTGCGGGCGCAGTGAAGCGAGCCACGGCCACCAAAGCATGGCCTTGCTGGGAGAGAGAGGCAGCGCCTCTTTCTTCCTTGAAAGTTGGGGAAGGCCGCGCCGCTAGCGGCGCTCAATCAGAGGCAGGCGAAGCCGCCCCGTTCTGCGCCAGGGATCGCAACCCGCCTGGACGGAAACAGCACACTTGAATTGCGCGGGGACGGCACGTGCTGGTTCCGTGGCGAAGCCATAGAACGCCGCTCCGTCAGGGGAGACGCCCACGAAACTCGGCAACTCAAGTCTCCGGATTGAGACCCTTCCACGGCTCACCCGGCAGAAGCGGACAAAACGTGTTCATGACAAGTTCTCCTGCCTCTTTGGGATTCCAGTCCTGCCCAGAGGCAAGAAGCGGTGGCAGGTCCAAGGTGAAACGGGCGTCCGCCAGCTTGGCGAAGAGATTCTCCTCAAAAAGCGCACGGGTCATCTGATACCCGCCCTCCTGCATGTAGCGGGAAAAGGCGGCGACGATGCGAGCCGGGTTAATGCCGCCTTGGGACAGCGCAACCGCCATGTCGAAAAGATCGCGTCCCTTGCGACGCTGGTAGAGTGCGCGGAGTTTCGTTCCCAGCAACTCGTCAAGATTGTAGGTGGTTATACCGGTTTCACCATTGAACCACCGTGACGCCACCGTGAACGGCTCCTGCTGGAAGCCGTAAACGGCGAAATGCTCACGGGTATTGACCTCAACCTTCAGCCGCAGCGTCACCGGAGTCGGGTCTTCGGACTCAAAGCGATAGCTGAAGGTAACGCGGCCCTCGGTCTGTTTCCATCGGGGAGCGCCAAGCCACGGATCGAGGACACCGCGCAACGCGCCCATCATGTCGCCTGCGGGCTCGGCCTTGATCTGCACAAGGTCGATGTCTTCGGAGTAGCGGGCGGCGGGTTTGAGATAGAGTTTGTAAAGTGCTGTGCCGCCCCGGAAGGCCAGCGTGTCACGCAACAGCGGATGCGAGAAAATATCGACAAGCGCCCGGCTGATGACCAAATCCTGCTCGACCTGAAAATCCTGCACCCAGGGTGCAGTTGCCCGCCACTCGGTGATGTAATCGCGGGGAATCATGTGTCGGTCTCAATGTCGGCATTGATAAAGAGCTTCCATTCCCGGCTGCGCGTTGCACCATCGCGCGAAACGGAAGGTTGCAGGGAGACGACATCGCGCGCGCGCGCGCTCACGAAGTCTTTTAGATGTTGCGCCCGTGGCGCTTCGTCGATCAACTCGAGCAGATAGCCAAGCCGCTGCACCCAAGGCAAGGGAACGCTCGGAGCAAGTGCTGCCAATTCCTGCGGTTCAAGCCTTTCGGCCAGGTCGATCAGCACCGTGGCGATGGCATCCAGCCCGCCCACCTGCGTTTCGTAGCCCACTAGATCAAAGGCTGTTGCGACTGGCGTGGAGACCGCAAGGAAGCCGCGCGGCGTATTGATGTTCTGCGTCGGCACCTCGGAAAGGCGTTTGCGAACATGAAAGGCTATGCGCACAAGGCCACATTCGATGGGTCTGCGCGCTTTCTCCACCATCACCTGAAACTCCTGCGGTCGGTGGTGGGCGGCACCGTGATACTGCGCGGCAGTGAGCAGCCCCGCGTAGTAAGGCGCTTTGGCATGAGCCATGAGCGCCGGAATGAACTGGTCGGCGGGCAGGCAGCCGAGCGAACGGTATTCTGGGGGCACGATGACATAGACGCCCCTGCCGGGGCTTGCGATCTCCCCCTTGCGGCGAAGGCGATTAAGGGCCAGCTTGACTGCATCGGCGGATGCGCCAAGTGCCGTTGCCGCTTCGACCGACGAAAAGAGGTATCGTCCGGCCTGCATGAGGCCAGCGATATAGTCGCGAATCTGGATACGAGAATCCGATTTCATTCTCTTAAAGTATCTCTAAATGATACTTTGCGCAATCAAAACCGAAAAATCTCCGATGTATTCGCCGCAAAGCTATGCGGCGAATATGGCGGCTATGCCTATGAGAAAGGCGATGATTATGACCTCCTGGCGATGTCCGCCAAGCTAGCAGAGACACCACGCAGCCCGCTGTATAAGGGTCCGATTTCGCCTGACAGACCATTTCATGACATCGTGACAGCAGGAACAGCCTAACAGCTCTTGGTCGGCACCTGCCGAAGCTCAATGGCGGACGGAAAGGGAACTTTCCACCACTCGCTGATCAGAACCTGCAGCCCCGCAACTGGACCAGTTTCAGACAGCTGGTCCCTCCCCACCCTCAAAGGCCAATCCGTTGGCCGACCCAAATCCTCCTTCAATCAACCCGTAAAGGGTCCGCTACGCTTTGCGTGCGGCCACTGCGTCTACGCCTTCGTGGTGATTGCGGCTTTGCGCCGTCCGCGCGGGGCCTGTCGAGCGGGGATGGTCCCTGCTCCGAGACAGGAGCTCGAACATGTCACTCACCATCGCGCAGCGTCACGCCTGGAGCCTCGCCCACACCCTGATGGTCTGCGTTACCCTATTCCACGCCGGAGACGGTTACTCCGCGGTGCCAACCGCCGAATTCGATGGAGACGCCGACAGCGTGATCCATGAATATGACCCGTTCAATCCCTGAACGCGCCAAATCGCGCGGCACGCAATGGCTGGATGCCCATCGGGTATTCCAATTGGTGTGCATTTCTGCTAAGGATTCCATGCACATTGCGCTGCGGTGGCGGTGGAGAGCGCGTCCCTTGCCCTTGGTTCCAAGGAGGGCGCCATGCTGCTCGGCTTTGCCCTGATAATCCTCCCGGTATTGCTATGCTGCGCGCTCCTGTTTCGCCTTTCGATCTACGCTCTGCCACTATGCGCGGCCTTTCTCGCTGGTTCGGTCGCCTATAGCGGCGGCAACGGTATCATCGCTGCTCTTGCCGCCGCAACCCTTGCCGCGATCATCCTGCTCGCCCTTGCTCAACTCGCACTGGCGTTCGCCAAGTCTGATCTGACGCGGGTTGTGGTCGGCATCGCCTTTGCAGCGCCCGCTGCCGTCGCAGGTTATCTTGGCGTGCACGGCGTAGCGATAGCAATTATGCCACCAAACGTATGGCAGATCATCGTCGCGCTGTTTGGCGCTGTGATCGTCGCTGCTGCCTCCTGGACCCAATGGAGCCGCGTCCGCCCCTAGGCTTCGTCCTTTTCCAAAGCCTCGCCCAGCGGCCGCCGGGCGGGGCCGGAACTATCAGCGCAGCCGTTACGAGGTAAGGGCTCCGGCCGGAGCGGCTGTCATTGCCAGTCACGTCTTGGTTGAACTGGTCGGTGCGATGACAGAAGGCGAGCGAGGCAAGGATTTCGCAGCTTCTTTGAGCATGGGGTTTGGCGTTCCGAATGCGGACGGCACGGACAAAGCCGAGCACTGGTTATTGCCATCGTCCGGGTCGGGAGACGCGAAGACGCACTGCAAGCGCACCGTGTGATGCCCCCTTTTCTCCAAGCTTGGTCGCGGAAGTCCGGATAGTGCCATGATTTCCCGGCTCAAGTGTGACCCGATCCCAATGCTGCCTCTTCAATGGCTTTGGTTGGCAGGGGATGGCTTCGCCGCTTGATCCCTTGCTGCAACGGCGTCTGTGCCGACTTTCTTCCCCTGGGCGTTTTCACCCCATGTGGCAGGCCGCATGGGGACCCCGACTCCACCCATTCCTCGCGAAGCAAGAAAGCCGTCTGGCCGCCGTCCTCCACTGCGTTGCGGCCGTTCCGGTGCAGCGGGCGCAAGCCCCTGCCTTCAACCAGCCATCGAGGCCGCGATGGGCGCGGTTTCGAACAACTTGAAGGAAATAATCATGGCTAACATCGGAACTTTCACCAAGACCGGCAACGAGTACAAGGGCGAGATCGTCACCATGTCGGTGCAGCAGAAGAACGTCCGCATCGTCCCCGAAGACAGCGACAACGAGAACGCACCGTCGCACCGGGTCTTCGTCGGCCGCGCGGAAATCGGTGCCGCCTGGACCAAGACTTCGAGTGAAGGCCGCAACTATCTCTCGGTCAAGCTCGACGACCCAAGCTTCACTGTCCCGATCTTCGCCAATCTGTTCGATGATGAAGACGGCAAGAGCTACAACCTGATCTGGTCGCGCGCGCGCCGTACCAACAGCGACTGACCTGCCAGACAGGCCCCGCCCGGCAGCCGCCGGGCGGGGCTTCGGCATGTTTACACTCCGCTCCCGCAGAGCGAGCCTGCAAGCAAGTCCGCCGTTTTATCAGCAACGCCTGCGCGGCCTCGCGGTTCGAGAGCAGCGTGGTGTTCTGCTCGCCGCGTTCAATCAGACTGATGTCAGACGGGCCTAACTACGTCTTGCAGCGGCACTGCACTGGCAAAAGCTGTCGTCAGGAATGCGCACCCGGTCTGGGCCAGTAGCATTGCCATCATCCCGCCAACGGATCCGCCTCGCTCAACTGCCCATGATACACGATGCGCTCGCCGAAGGCGCTTCAGCGCGGAACATAGCCTTTAACATTATCTTTTCGAACCATGCCGTTCTCGTCGGCGCGATGTGGAGGGGCTGAAGCGAACGCAGGTACGCAATGCGGTTGATCGCCTCTGCTTGCTGCCTTGTCTGCGCCGGTTACCGCGATCTGTTGCTGCATCGTTAGACCACGCTCCCGGCCAGGGGTGACAATTGCAGCACACCACACACTGTCACTCCCCGGCCAAGCGCCCGCCACGCCAAAGCTCGCGAACACCAGCGGCAACCCTCCGTTGCCGTCACCGATCGCCGGAGCCTAGCCATGGATGCCAGACCAACCCCCATTACCGCCCGCTTCTTGCGAACCCCTGATGCAGCCGTTCACCTCGGGCTCTCCGCCCGCACCCTGGAAAAACACCGCTGCTTTGGTACGGGGCCAGTATATCGCAAGCTCGGAGGGCGTATCGTCTATGCGATAACCGATCTCGACGCCTGGGCCGAACAAGGCCTGCGCCGTTCCACCAGTGATCCCGGCAAAGGCGTGGTCCACCCCGCCAAGCGCATCGACGGCTACACGCCGCCGGTCCGGCGCTGAGGCGGTTCGATGCGCCAAATCTCCGCTTTTACCGGCAACGCGAGCCAGCTCGAGCTGTTCGTCAGCGCCGGAGGCGACATTGCCGCCAGGGACGCGCAGGACCTCATGGCCTGGCCCTTCTTCAGCCTCGCCAAA
>JAHJSJ010000113.1 GCA_018830415.1 Alphaproteobacteria bacterium
AATATCCGCACATATTCCCCGCTTGATCACAAAGGGCTGCACGTCTCCGGCGATGTTGGGCGCGGATTTGTTGATCTGGGTGATGGGACGGTCGAAAATTATGCTGTCCGCGGATCCTGGGCCAATGACAGTTTCGGAATCAGCGGCTCATTTTCGCGGTTCCAGTTCGAACAGGAAACCGACAATAGCGAGCCGCGTTTTGATGATATCGGCATCACGCAATTGCGGCTCACCAAATATCAGACGCTTCGCCGCACCGAATCGTTTTCTGGGAAAGTGCAATGGCAGCCAGCAGACAGCCTGCGGCTCTCTGCATCCTATCTTGATACAAAATTCAAGGATTTCGAGCTGCGCAACCAGTTCCGTTTTCAATATAACCGCGCCTTTTCCGGCACCCGCAATTTCGAAACAGCCGACCTTGTCGGTGTGCCAATGGATGGCCTGTTTCAGGACGGGATCTATGAAAATGGCGTGAAGCTGGCAGTCTTCAATGCAGATTATGAAAATGACGGCTGGGAGGTCGTAGGCGACGTAGCTTACACAAAAACCATATTCGACACGACGACGCCGCTGGTAACGATGAACACATCGACCGCACTTGGCGCGCCGACTGTCGAAAACGCGGAACGGTTCCCTTCCTTGCAGCTTGATGTCAATGCTGTTGCTGGCGGCATTCCCTTTGCCACGCTGTTTGACACTGTTCTGGTCGATGGCGTGCCCACGCGCGGCGCACGGCAGGATTTCATCGATCAGCGCCAGTTCACCCGCGAACTGGCCGGGGAGTTCAGTTCGTCATTGCGCACCGAAAGCTGGACTGGAAAGCTCGCAGTCGAGCGCGAATGGAGCAATTTGGGCGCCGATGCAAAGCTGTCTTTCGGTTTGCAGTTTGATGATCGCAGCCAGGACAGCACTGTCTTCAATCAGCTTCTCGCCGATGGCACGACCCGCGGCACACTGGACCTCGCGTCGGCAGCCGATGCTCTGGGAGTGACCTGGACACCCTTCGATTTCATCACGCGCGATGCCTGGGACACCGGTTTCCCGTTTGGTTTCAATGCTACTTACATGGACAATCGCGGCCTGTTCCAGCAGTTCAACGCCATTCAGGACGCGGCGCGAGCGGCAAACGAGGCCGGCACCGGAAATTTCGCGGTCATCAGTCCCGATCAGTCACTTTTCAACACTGTCGATGAGAGAGTCATCGCAGGTTATTTGATGAATCGGTGGCAATGGGATCGCCACACAATTGTTGCCGGGGTCCGGATCGAGAACACGGAAATAGAGACTCAGGGTTCAGCGCTGATCGGAGCAACCCAAACGCCGGTTTCATTCAGCTCGGAAGAAACGCGGGTATTCCCCAGCCTTCATTATAATTTCGAAGCGACCGACGATATCAAGCTGAGGGCAGCATTCATTACCGGGCAGGCAAGGCCCAGCCTAAACGACATGCGCGCCACTGTGACGATAAATGACGCGGCCCAGACAATCTCTGGGGGCAATGTCGAGGCAAGGCCGGAGACGGCTTACGGCGTAGATGTGTCTGCAGAGTGGTATTTTGCGCCCGGTGCCATCCTGTCGATCAGCGGCTATCATCGCGAGGTGGACGGGGTTCTGTTCGATGCCAGCACCACGATCACCGACGGCCGTTTCGACAGCGAGGGCGTATCGCGGGACGGGTTTATCTTCAGTTCGGTGCTCAATGGCGGCGATGGCCATCTGAGCGGGGTGGAACTGGTTTACAACCACGCCTGGACCTTCCTGCCCGGAGCGCTGTCCGGCTTCGGGTTTACCGGAAGCGTCGCGTTGAATACAGGTAGCTTCCGCACGCCTGACGGCATCAAAACTGATTTTCCCGGAACATCGGATTCGATCATCTCGGGCAGCCTGTTCTACGAGAAGTACGGCCTGTCGGCGCGGGTCTTGTATCAGACGCGCAGCGCCTGGCTTGATGAAGTCTTTCCCAGCGGCAGCACTGCAAACGCGAACCTCTTCTGGGCGCGATCGACCCGGGTGGATGCGTCAATCCGATACCAGATCACCGACAATTTCTCGGTCTATGCCGACGGCACCAACCTTACCGATGAGCGCGGCGTTCGCTTTCAGGGAAGTCCTGATCGCCCATTTGAGGTCGAAGGCTTTGGCCGCCGTTTCCTGTTCGGCGTTCGCGCCAACTTCTGATGTCCGGTGTCAGGGGTCGTCAGTTCTGGCGGCCCCTGAGCCCATCATGAAACAGACACCAAGAGGTCATAACAGAAAGACCATGGCGGAGGAAAAGCGTGTGAGACGATGTCTATGCCTCGTTGCATCAATCCCGATGCTGCTCGCCGGGTGCGGCAGCGACGTGCCGGACCTTCCGCCTGGAAGTTGGCAAGCGGACATGGGACGTTTGCGGATCGCCGTAAGAGGGGATGAGGCCGATCCGGATTCGGCTGCGCGGTGGGACGGATATCGCGCCCATTTCGAGGAAATAACCGGTCTGCCAGTGGAAACATTCGAAGCGACCGATTACAATGGCGTGATCCAGGCCGTTGCCTCAGGTCAGGTTGACATGGCGGTCATGGGCGCCGCGTCCTACGCCAATGTGAATGCACAGATCGGAAGTTTGGCTGTACCGTTTGCCACGGTACGGCAGGCCGAAGGGACGATGGGATATTATTCGGCCATCGCGGTCCGATCCGGCTCACCTTATCGCACACTGGCCGACCTCGAGGGCAAGACGATTGCCTATGTCGACTTCAATTCGACGTCAGGTTACGTTTTCCCCCGCAGGACCATGCGTGATCAGGGGATCGACCCTGACACGTTCTTTGCACGCTCGATTATGGCAGGCGGGGCCACCCAAGCTTTGGTCGCGATGGCCAATGGCCGGGTCGATGCAGCCATGGTCACCGTCAGTGCAGGTACGCCCGAAACGGGCTTTGCCGCCGGCAGCCATATAACTGTGGGACGGCGTGGACTGGTCGATCCGGATGACATTCGGTTGATCTGGACAGCGGGAACCATTCCCAATTCTCCATTCGTCATCCGTACCGATCGGCCAAAACCCTTCATCGATATCATGCGCGGAGCGCTTGCCATGCTTCCGTATGAAAAGCCCGAAGTATGGGAGCAAATGGGCCAGGTGTCAGGGGGGACCTTCGTCCCAGTCAACGAGGCAACATATGCCGGAGTGGTGGCGCTGCGAAACGCCGACATCGCCCAGCGCCGTTCCGGCGGGAGCGGACAATGACTGGCCGGATTGCCTCCATCGCCTTCCTGGCGCTCATGCTCGCTGCCTGCGGAGAGTCGTCCGGCAGCAATGAGGCTGCACCTGCTGCTGCCGCGCCCGTGCTCACTCAGGTGCGCGTTGCGTTTGAGGCACCTGCCACTGGTGCCTGTGTCTCGTCCTCGCCGGAATTTGATCCCGGCCAGAAGGCCTATATTGAGCACCTTTCCGAAAGGATGGATATTCCGGTCATGCTGTGCCCCTTCGCCAGCCGCACCGAGGCTGCGCAGGCGCTGGCGGATGGCCAGATCGAGCTGGCCCTGCTTGATGCGGCCAGCATCGCGGCGGTGAAGGACGTGGTGCGTCCGATCATGACCCAGAGGATTCCCGCCGATCTGGGGCGCGTGGAAGTGGTCCTGGCAGTCATGGATGCATCCCCGATCCAATCTGCCGCCGATGCCCGGCAGCGCCCGATGATTATTCCAGGCGAGAACAGCACTGTGCTTGCCGGGGTGCAAGCGACACTCGAACAGATCGGGTTTGCCAAAACCGACCAGTTGATTGCGCCCTCGCGCCGCGAGGCCCTTGCAGCGCTGCTGGGCGGCAAGGGTGAAGTGATGGCCATGCAGAGCGCGCAATGGACCCGCCTGTGCCGGGGCGAGACCAGAGGTGAGACCCCATGCGATGGCCTGCGCGAAGTGTGGCGCGGACGCCAGCCGGCAGAAGAAGCCTGGAGCGCCCGCCGCGATCTGCCTCTCGAAAGCTGGGCGCGGCTGCTTGGCATACACATCGCGCTGGTGCAGGAAAATCCGCTTGCCGCCGGCTGGATCGCCCCGGCAATGACCGAGATCGAGCCGATTGAAGCGACGGGCCTGGAGAAGCCCCTTTGATGGCTGCCGACCATCCAAGGACTGCGCCGGAGCACCGAGACGATCTGGTGGTGTTTGAACAAGAATGGCACCGCCGTTCGCGCCAAAGCCGCCTTGTCTCGCTGGGCTGGATCGTGCTTGCCTCTCTGGTCCTGCTCCTGTCATTCGAACTGAGTGAGGCCGGGCGGAGCTCGGTTGACGCTGGCTGGACCGCGCGGATTGCCTCATTTGCCGACCAGATGATCCCGGATTTGCAACTGCAAAACCTGTTTGGCGGCCGGGGCGATGCCGGCTCCCTCGCTAGCTGGTTTTATGACTTGCCTGTCTGGCTGGTGGCTATGCGTGAAACCATCGCCATGGCCTTTGTCGGCTCGGTCATCGGCGGAATATTCGCGCTTCTGCTGTCGTTTTACGGCGCAAGAAATCTCAACAAAAACCGCTTTGGCGTGCAATTCGTCCGGCGCAGCCTCGATCTTGCCCGCACCATTCCAGATGTCATCATGGCGCTGATCTTTGCTGCTGCATTCAATCTTGGCCCCGTGGCCGGGACGCTCACTCTGATCATCTCCACGGTCGGATCGCTGGGGAAGCTATTCAGCGAAAGCCTTGAGAACGCCGAAATGCGTCAGGTGGATTCGATCGCGGCTTTGGGGGGCAATTGGTTCTTGCAGATCCGCTATGGGGTCATACCGCAGATCCTGCCGCAATTGCTATCGTACTGGTTGCTCCGGCTGGAAATTAACCTTTCTGCCGCAGCGGCGCTTGGGATTGTTGGCGCAGGCGGGATCGGGATGGAATTGCAACGTGCAATCAGCTTCACCCAATTTGATACCTACCTTGCCATTCTGCTGTTGATCATTGGCTATATCGTCGTGCTCGACATGCTGTCGGAGGCGCTGCGGCACCGGCTGATTGGCCGGCTGAACCCGCCCCGCAAGCAGCGCAGCAATGCAAACGGCGCTGCGGCGGCGGCAGGGTCAGCGCCAGCGGTGGCACAATGAGCGATCTTGCGCACCTTGTCAGCAGGGCCGAGCTGATCGCGCCTGGCGCAGTTGTCGTTCCGGTTGCCCGCCGGGTCAAAGCATGGTTCGGCGCGGCGCTGTTCGTAATCCTCTTTTCTTTGGCCTGGATCGATCTTGAGATCACCATCACCGTTCTTGCGGGCGGCTTCGGGAAGATGGTTGACATCATTGCCACTATGGTTCCGCCATCCTCCGGCGGGCAAATGGAAAGGCTCTTGTGGGCCATTGCCCAGACCATCGCCATCGCCATTCTTGGAACCATCCTGGCCGTTCTTATTGCCACTCCGCTTGGATTTGCCGCCGCGCGCAACATCGTTCCAAACGCGGTAATCCATTTCGTGATCCGCAGATTCATGGATATTTTCCGCGGCATTCCCGTGCTTGTGTGGGCGCTTATCCTCGTCGCGGCGGTCGGCCTTGGTCCGATTCCGGGTATTCTCGCGATCGCCTTTGCAGATATTCCCCGGCTCGCAAAGCTGCTGGCAGAGGCGATCGAAAATGCCGAAGAACGGCAAAGCGTATCGCTGCGAGCCACGGGCGCCAGCGCGCTCGGCGTTTTGCGGTTTGGCATCCTTCCGCAGACCCTGCCAGTCTATCTGAGTCAGTGCCTTTATTACCTTGAACAAAACTTCCGGTCTGCCGCGATTGTCGGGGTTGTTGGTGCTGGAGGCATCGGCTTCGAGCTCGAAGAGCGCATCCGCATTTTCGCCTTCGACCAGGTCGCTTTCATCATCCTGCTCTACATCATCGCGGTCAGCTTGCTTGATTTTGGCTCGCAGCGTCTGCGCGCGCGCCTGACCTAGGAGAAAATCATGCTGGAAATCGATAATCTTACCTGTTCATTTGGCGATGTGACGGCTGTCGACCGCGCCTGCCTGACTATTCAACGCGGCGAATTGGTAGGCATAGTCGGCCGATCCGGATCCGGAAAGAGCAGCCTCCTGCGGCTGGTGAACCGCCTGTATACACCGCAAGAAGGCTCGATCCGGTGGAATGGCCAGTTGGTGACCAATCTCAAGGGGCGTGAACTGCGCGCATGGCGTCAACGCGCGACGATCATTTTCCAGGATTATAACCTCATCCCTCGCCTCGATGTGCTGACCAATGTTCTGCTTGGCACACTTGGGGGCCGGCCGCTGATCCCCGCCATGTTCAAATACTGGCCCCAGGAAGTGCGTGCCCGGGCGGTGCTGGAACTGGACCGCCTGAGTATGGCCGATACAGTGTTCAAGCGGACGCAGTTCCTTTCAGGCGGGCAGCAGCAAAGGATCGCGATTGCAAGGGCGATGATGCAGGAACCCGAGATTCTTCTGGCCGATGAACCGGTCGCCTCGCTCGATCCCATCAATGCCGAGATTGTCATGCAGAACATCGCCGAGATTAACCGGGATCGCGGCATTGCTGTCCTGATAAACCTGCACTCGATTGATATTGCCCGCCGTTATTGCGCCAGGGTCATCGGGATGAATCGCGGCTCGATCGTATTTGATGGCCCGGTTAAGGATTTGACCGACGATGCCGTGGCGGAAATTTATCGCAAACGCCCGGCTGCCTGTCAAAATCCGGTTCAGAGCGACGTTCGACCAGAAGGTTTCGGCCCCATCGCTCAAGCAGCATACGGCTGATGTCCGGCCCAACGGTACATGGACGTCTTGCGGCACTCGCGGCCGCGCGGAACCTGGGCTATGTCGCCCGGCAGGTGCCGGTGCGCGATCATTCATCGCACGAAGGCCCCGCACCACAAATCGATCCGATGGCATCGGTGGTGGATTGCGCACTTGGCCGCTGGACCCGGATCGGGGCGCGCACGCAGATGAGCGAAGTCGCCTTCGATGACTACAGCTACATCGTCAGCGATTCCAGCGCCACCTATGCCCAAATCGGCAAATTCTGCTCGATTGCGCGCGATGTTCGCATCAATCCCGGAAATCATCCCACCTGGCGGGCGGCGCAACACCATTTCAGCTATCGGGCCACAAGCTATGACCTGGCAGAAGCAGACGACGCCGACTTCTTCGAATGGCGGCGCAAGGATCAGGTTACGATGGGCCATGACATCTGGGTTGGCCACGGCGCAACGATCCTCGCCGGCGTGACAGTCGGTACCGGCGCGGTTATCGGTGCCGGGGCGGTTGTCTCAAAAGATGTCCCGCCCTTTGCTGTGGTGGTTGGCGTACCGGCCAGAGTGATCAAATATCGCTTTGACGAGGCGTTGCGAGCAAAGTTGCTCGACCTTGCCTGGTGGGATTGGGAGCATGACCGGATTGCTGCGACGATAGAGGATTTCCGCTCCTTGGACGCTGCTGAATTTGTTGCCCGCCATGGCTGAGGCGGCACGCGGGACATTGTTCCTGGTCGTCGGGCCGTCAGGAGCAGGCAAGGACAGTTTGCTCGATGCGGCGAGGCGAGATCTGGGTTCTGATCTGCGTTACCATTTCGTGCAGCGCGAAATTACCCGGCCAGCCGAGGCCGGCGGCGAGGATCATATCCCGGTTTCAGCAACCGACTTCTCGCGCCGTTGTATTGCGGGCCATTATGCCTTGTTCTGGCAGGCCAATGGCCTGGGCTATGGCATTCCGTCTGGGATAGTCGCGCAGCTTGACGCTGGGCGTGATGTCATTTGCAACGCATCGCGCGCGATTGTCGATATTGCCCGCGAACGGTTTACTCGCTTGCAGGTCATTGTGGTCACCGCGCCCATGCCAGTGCTCGCGCAGCGGATTGCTGCACGCGGGCGAGAAAGCGTGGAGGAAATAGAGGCGCGGTTGCAGCGCGCGAAAATCGCCTTGCCGCAAGGGTCTGGCGTGACAGTCATCGTCAATGATGGGGAACTGGAAGACGCGGCGCGGACGTTTGTTTCCGTGCTCGCAGCCCATCGGATATCCTGACACGATCAAGGCGAACAAGGCGAGACGCGAAGTGCTCGATCAAGCGCCAAATGCGAAACGGCCAATTATGGTGAACGGGCTGGCGGCGTCAGGTTGGTGGAACACGCACAGGGATGCAAAACGGTGAACACCGCAATCTTCGGTGAAATATGAAGTGGCCGCATCAAGCAATTGGCGGCGTTGCACCTCGGCATCCACGCGGCCCGACAGCGTCATGTGAAACCGGAAATCCTCAAAGATATAGGGATAGCCCCATTTGACCAGCCGTTCGTCCTGCTCCGCACTCAGCGTTGCTTTCCGCCGCCGCTCAAGTTCCAGGGCACTGGGCTGGGCGCGAAAATTATCCAAATCACAAACGCAATCCCGATGCAGCGCGTGCATTTCTGCAGATGCGCCAACAAGGCGGAAGGCAATGAAATTGCCCAATATCTGCGGAGCGATTGTGGCGGTAAATGCCATGCGAGCAACGGCAAACTTTTCCACCGCAGCAAGCAGCTGGCCTTCCGAACGTTCATCAGCCAGTTGGAAGGGGGCCTTTAGCGTCGCGTGAAAACCGTAATGGCGGGGGGCCGCCGTCAGAGCGGCAAAGTGATCCGGTTCAAGACCGTCCGGGACGAATTGCGCAACATCCTCGCCCGTTGCCGCATCGCGGCCCAGCCAGCGCGATGCACGCTGCCAGAGCGCGCTGTCTGTATCGGGTGCATAATACAGGGCATAACGCGCACCCATGATGTCACGCCTCCCTCCGCCCTAGTTTCCATACCGAGACCGGCCTTGGCCAGCCACCCGGCTGCCATGCGACCCGAACCATATCGGCGCGCAGACCCGCCGAAATCCGGCCACGGTCACGAAGGCCGGTTGCATCGGCCGGGCC
>JAHJSJ010000114.1 GCA_018830415.1 Alphaproteobacteria bacterium
CGTCAATGTCGGCAATCCGCACGCGGTGTTCATTGTCGACGATGCCGATGCGGTAGCGCTCGACGTGCTCGGCCCCGAAATTGAACATGACCCACTGTTTCCTGAGCGGGTGAATGTAAACGTGGCGAGCGTGGTGGGGCCAGATCATCTGAAACTGCGGGTGTGGGAGCGCGGTGCTGGCTTGACGCGGGCGTGCGGCACCGGTGCCTGCGCCACGGCGGTCGCCGCGATCCGGCGTGGGCTTGTGCACAGCCCGGTGCGGGTCAGCTTGCCCGGCGGCGATCTGGTGATTAATTGGCAGCCCGGCGGCACAATCTTGATGAGCGGGTCTGCGACCGAAAGTTTTCGCGGCAGTTTCGATTGGGACGATTACGCGTGAACGCGCCACATATCATCAGCCTCGGCTGCCGCATGAACATCGCCGAGAGCGAGCGGATGCGCGCAATGCTGGCGGGCGAACACGACCTTGTGGTGGTCAATTCCTGCGCGGTCACGGGTGAGGCGCTGCGCCAGACCCGGCAAGCAATCCGCCGCGCGCGCCGCGATCATCCGGACGCGCGGCTGATCGTGACCGGCTGCGCGGCGGAAATCGACCGGGACGAAATTGGCACGATGGACGCGGTTGACGGGCTGGTGGCCAACGCAGCCAAGCTTGATCCGCGCAGCTACAATGTGAATCCCCGCGCAGGCGGGGACCTCGTTCGGGATGGCCTGAGGTCCCCGCCTGCGCGGGGATTCACGAAAGGTGACTACACCCGCGCCTTTATCGCGGTGCAAAACGGCTGCGATCATGCCTGCACCTTTTGCGTGATCCCGCAGGGGCGCGGGGTCAGCCGGTCTGTCGCGGTGATCGAGGTTCTGCGCGAGGTTGAAGCGCACCTGCTGGCAGGCGCGCGCGAAATCGTGCTCACCGGGGTCGACCTGACCTCGTGGGGGCATGATCTGCCCGGCGCGCCCCGGCTGGGCGTGCTGGTCGGCGCGATCCTTGATGCCTTCCCCTCGCTGGCCCGCCTGCGCCTGTCATCGGTGGACGGGGTGGAGATTGACGCCGCCTTGTTCGAACTGATCGCCCACGAACAGCGTGTGATGCCGCACCTGCACCTGTCGTTGCAGCACGGCGCAGACCTGATCCTCAAGCGGATGAAACGCCGCCATCTGCGCCGCGATGCGGTGGAACTGGTCGCCCGGTTAAAGTCGCTGCGGCCCGGCATCGCGGTGGGCGCAGACCTGATCGCGGGCTTCCCGACCGAAACCGGCGCGCACCATGCTGACAATCTCAGCATCATCGACGAACTCGGCATTGTTCACGCCCATATCTTCCCCTTCTCATCGCGCCCTGGCACGCCTGCCGCGCGGATGCCGCAACTGCCGCGCGCGCTCGTGAAGGCCCGCGCTGCCGAACTTCGCGCGCGCGCCGCCGCCTGCCGCCAAAACTGGCTGGGCGGGCTGGTGGGCGAAACTCTCTGCGTCCTCGCCGAACGTGACGGCACCGGCTATGCCCCCAATTACGCCCGCGTTGCCCTGCCCCATGCGGCGCGCGCTGGCGAGGTTATCGACATCACAATACGCGGGACCGAAGAAGGGCTGCTCGTATGAGCGAAACCAGTTGGACCCAGCGCCTGCTGGGCGGCTTTGCCAAAACCTCAGAGCGCCTGACCGCCAACCTTTCGGGTGTGGGCGGCAGCGCGAAGCTGGATGATGCCACGCTTGACGAGGTTGAGGACGCGCTGATCATGTCGGACCTTGGCCCGGCGGCGGCAGGGCGCATCCGCGCACGGCTAGCGGATAAACGCTTCGGGCTGGAAATCACCACCCGCGAACTGCGCGAAGCTGTGGCCGAGGAAATCGCGGCGATCCTGCGTCCGGTCGCCAAACCGCTCGAAATCACGGCCTTCCCGCGCCCGCAGGTAATCCTGGTGATCGGGGTGAATGGCAGCGGCAAGACCACCACCATCGCCAAACTGGCACACCTGTTCATGGAAGATGATTACGGCGTGCTGCTGGCGGCGGGCGACACGTTCCGCGCGGCGGCCATCGGCCAGTTGGCAACCTGGGCCGAACGCGTGGGGGTTGATCTGGTGCGCGGGCCGGAAGGCGGCGATCCGGCGGCGATCGTGTTCGATGCCGTGAAACAGGCGACCGACACCGGGATTGACGCGCTGATCGTTGACACCGCAGGCCGCTTACAGAACAAGACCGAGTTGATGGAGGAACTGGCGAAGATCCGCCGCGTGCTCGGGCGGTTGAACCCCGATGCTCCGCATGATGTCGTGCTGGTGCTCGATGCCACCAACGGCCAGAATGCGCTGGCGCAGATCGAGGTGTTCAAGGAGGTCGCCGGCGTCACCGGCCTGATCATGACCAAGCTGGATGGCACCGCGCGCGGCGGCGTGCTGGTTGCCGCGGCCGAACAATATGGCCTGCCGATCCACGCCATCGGCGTGGGCGAAAAGATCGAAGACCTGCGCCCGTTTGACCCCGATCTGGTCGCGCGGGTAATTGCCGGGGTGGCTTAGTAAACCTTGTCATTGCGAGCGCAGCGAAGCAATCCAGAACGGCAAGCTCCACCATGGCGGGGGCTTTGGGACTGGATTGCCGCGCGGCTGCACCCCTCGCAATGACGGATTGAGAGAGTAATGAGCGAGAACGAAACCAAAAAAGCCGCATCCAGCTGGATTAATGTCGCTGTCGATTACGGGCCATTGCTGGTGTTCCTTGGCGTCTATCGCTGGAGCGCGCCCGAAGACCCCAGCCCTGCGGGCGAACTGGCCGCGATCATCTATGGCACCGGCGCGTTCATGGTCGCGGCGGTGATCGCGCTGGCGGTATCGAAATGGCGGCTGGGCAAGGTATCGCCGATGCTGTGGTTTTCGACCGCGCTGATCGTTGGCTTTGGCAGCCTGACGATTTTCTTCGGCGACCCCACCTTCGTGCAGTTGAAGCCGACGATCATCTACGCGGTATTCGGCGTGGTTTTGCTGGGCGGGTTTTTCATGGGCCGCGCGTTGCTGAAAATCCTGCTCGAAGCCGCGTTTGAAGGGCTGTCGGACGCAGGCTGGCTCAAATTGTCGCGCAACTGGGGTGTGTTCTTCCTCGCCCTCGCCGTTCTCAACGAAGTGCTGCGCGCGCAGATGGATTTCGAAGGCTGGCTGTGGGCCAAGCTGTGGGTGTTCCTGCCGCTGACCTTCCTGTTCACCTTCAGCCAGATCCCGATGCTGCTGAAACACGGGCTGAGTTTTGAAGAACGGGACGAACCGCTGAAGAATGAGCCGCCAACGGGGGGCTAAATCTCGACCTGGCTGCCCAGTTCGACCACGCGGTTGGTAGGCAATTTGAAGAAATCCATCGCGGTCGCCGAATTCCTCAGCAACCAGGCGAAGATCTTCTCTCGCCAGATCGACATTCCCGGATTCTCGGACGGCAGCAGGGTCTGGCGCGACAGGAAGAAGCTGGTTTGCATCATGTCGAATGATCCGCCGCACCGCTCCATCTTCTTGAGGCCGAGCGGGACATCGGTTTCCTCCATGAAGCCATAATGCAGCACCGCACGATAGAACCCGTCGTTAAGTTCGGTCATCTCGCAGCGCGCGTCGGGATCGACATAGGGCACATCCGCAATTTTAATGGTCAAGATCACCACGCGTTCGTGCAAAACCTTGTTGTGCTTGATATTGTGGAGCAGCGCGGAGGGCACGCCAGCGGTGCTGGACGCCATGAAAATAGCGGTGCCGGGAACGCGCACCGTGGAATTCTTGGCCGATTTGGCAAAGATTTCGAGCGGCAGCGCGCTTTCGCTCATCCGTTCGTGCATCAGCTTGCGCCCACGCGCCCATGTGGTCAGCAGGATAAATGCGACCAGGCCGACCACCAGCGGGAACCACCCGCCATCGGCAACCTTGGTGAGGTTGGCGGCGAAATAGGCCCCGTCAACAATCAGGAACAGCAGCACCACCGGCGCGGCATACCACCAACGCCATTTCCAAACGCCCACCAGCAGCACCGCCATCAGCAGCGTGTCGATCGTCACCGCACCCGTCACCGCGATGCCATAGGCATTGGCAAGGTTGGATGACGTCTGGAAGGTCAGCACCAGCACGATCACCGCCACCATCAGCGCCCAGTTGACCACCGGAATATAAATCTGTCCGCCTTCGGTTGCCGATGTGTGGCGGGTGCTAAGGCGCGGGATATAGCCCATCTGGATCGCCTGATGGGTGATCGAAAACGCACCCGAAATGACCGCCTGGCTGGCAATGAAGGTGGCAACCGTGGCCAGCAGCACCAGCGGCAGGCGCCATTGTTCGGATGCAAGGAAGAAGAACGGACTCTGGATCGCCTCTGCGGCCTGTTCGGGCGGCAGGCCCATGACCATCGCGCCCTGCCCGAAATAGTTGAGCAGCAAGCAGGGCATGACAAAACCGAACCACGACAACCGCATAGGCCCGCGCCCGAAATGACCCATGTCGGAATACAGCGCCTCTGACCCGGTCACCGCCAACACCACGCTGCCCAAAGCGAGAAAGGCCAGCCAGCCATCAAGCATGAAAAAGTTGATCGCGTGATAGGGATTGAGCGCCCACAAAATCGCCGGCGTCTGAATGATCTGCCAACTGCCCAGCAGCGCGATGACGGTGAAATAGACGATCATCACGGGCGCAAACAGCGCCCCGACCTTGGCCGTTCCGCGCTTCTGGATGATGAACAGGAAAACTAGCAGGACCAGCGCAATGGGGATGACAAAGCGTTCAAACCGGCTGTCGACAACGCTCAAACCCTCAACCGCCGACAGCACCGAAATCGCCGGGGTGATCATGCTGTCGCCGTAGAACAGGCTGGTCGCAAACACGCCCAGTAGCACTGCGATCCAGGCATATTTCGATGTCGACAGACTGCGCGAAATCAGCGCAACCAACGCCAAGCTACCGCCCTGCCCCTTGTTATCGGCGCGCATCAGGATGGTGACATACTGGATCGAGACAACTAGCGTCATCGACCAGAATATCAGGCTGATCACGCCCAGCACATGCGCATTGTCGAGCGCAAGCGGATGTGCGCCGGAGAAAGTTTCGCGAAATGCATAGAGCGGGCTGGTGCCGATATCGCCAAACACGACGCCGATCGCGCCCACCGCCAGCGCGGTTTTGGACGCGCTGTGGCTTTTCCCACCCGAAGGTGGCTGGTGGGCAGGTGATGCAACTTGGGTCATATCAATCGGATTTCCCGTATGTCGGTACTGCCCATCCCGCCAGAACGACTCGTCACAGGCACTCAGGCTGGAGTGGCGCGCCGCCTAGCACTCCGCATTCGCACCTGCAACACGCCGCAGTCACTGGCCTTGCAGCATCGGCGCGCGCGCGATCGTGTCATCCAGCCGCGCGATATCGGCTTTCAGCCCTTCGCTCCACGGCGCATCAGCTGGCGTGCGTTCGGCCAGCCCGGCCCAGACATTGC
>JAHJSJ010000115.1 GCA_018830415.1 Alphaproteobacteria bacterium
CGTCCTGCCGCCGCTGGCACGCCCACTAAAGGCATTTGGCACACTTCCTGCTTCAGCCCGTTGCAAACCACTGCGCGACAGGAGGAAGGCCAAGTGAACGAAGGATTTTTCGGCATTCATGGCGCGGCGCTGACCTTGCGGTCAGAGCGCATGGGCGTGATTGCATCCAACATCGCCAATGCTGCCACCCCCGGTTACAAGGCGCGCGACATTGATTTCAACGCCGCGCTTGATGCCCGGATGGCAGCCTTGCGCGGTGAACCCGGCGATCCGCGCGCCGGAATGGTGTGGCGCACGCCGACCATGCCATCATTGGATGGCAACACGGTTGAACTCAGCCGCGAACAGGTTGCCTTTGCCGAAAACGCGATGGCCTACAGCGCCACGCTCAGCTTCGTGCAGGGCAGGGTCAACAGCATCACCCGCGCGTTGAAGGGTGAATGACCATGCCCGAACAAACCCCCATGACGCTGTTTTCGATGACCACCCGCGCGATGAGCGCGCAGATGGTGCGAATGAACGCGGCGACATCCAACCTCGCCAATGCGGGATCGGTTTCCTCCACCGAAGCCGGTGCCTATCGCCCGATCCGCGCGGTTTTCGCAGTAGAGCTTGATCGCGCCTCGGGCCTTGCCGGGGTCACGACGACCGGGCTGGTCCGATCCGAAACCGCCGCCACCAAACGCTATGATCCGGGCCACCCGCTCGCCGATACCGATGGCAATGTGTTCGAAGCCCCGGTCGATGAAACCGCCGAAATGGTCGAGATCATGGAAAGCGCGCGCCAGTACCAAAACCTGGTGCAGGCGCTGCAGACCGCCAAGCAGTTGATGCTCGAAACCCTGAGGAGCCAGTGATGACCACCACCAATACCATAAACCCAGCCGCGCAGCCCACGCTTGACCGGCTCAACACCTCGTCGCGGCTCAGCGGCAATGGGCTGGAGACGCTCGATCAGGGTGATTTCCTGCGGCTGCTGACCACGCAGCTGACCTTTCAGGATCCGCTTGCCCCAGCCAACAACGAAGCGATGCTGGCGCAGATGGCGCAGTTTTCTTCGCTGGCAGCGACCACCGAAAGTTCGGCCACGCTCGAAGCGATTTCGGCCAAGCTCGACCGGCTGATCGCCGCGCAGGAAGCTGCGCTGCAACCCGCCACCCCGCAACCCTGACCCCTTCCCCAAGCAGAGGAATATAAGCCCATGTCATTCTTTACTTCCCTCAGCGGCCTCAAGAACGCCGAAATGGACCTGCGGGTGATCTCGCACAACATCGCCAATGCCGAAACGGCGGGTTTCAAGAAAAGCTCGGCGCAGTTTGCCGATCTGGTCGCCAGCGGTTCGGCCACCGACCCGCGCCGCACGGCAGGGATCGGCGCGACCGTTTCCGCGATCACGCAGGATTTCGCGCTCGGCCCGCTCGAACAGACCGGCCGCAGCCTTGATCTGGCGATTGACGGCGACGGGTTCTTTGCGCTTGCCAACCCGGTTTCGGGCGATGTCAGCTTTACCCGCAACGGCAATTTCCGCCTGACTGCCACGGGCGAAATGCAGGATGCGACCGGCAACGTGCTGCAGGCATTCCCGGTCGATGCCGCCGGGAACCCGACTTCGACCACCCCTGGCAACGTGATCGTGCCGCTGACCAACGGCGCCGGATCGGCGCTGGCCAATGTCACGATCAATAGCCGCGGGATCGTCAATGCAGCCTATTCCGACGGCACCACTGATCCGGTAGGACAGATTGCGCTGGCCACCTTTGCCGCACCCAACGGGCTGCGAGCGATCGGTCAGACCAAGTGGCAGGCATCGGGCGATTCTGGTGCGCCGGTGTTCGGCAATCCCGGCATCGGCAATAATGGCGAAATGATCAGCGGCGCGCTCGAACGATCAAACGTCGATCTGGCGGAGGAAATGGTTTCCTTGCTGACCGCGCAGCGCAATTTCCAGGCCAACGCCCGTGCGATCGATACCGCCACGCAGATTTCCCAAACCGTACTGAACCTGCGGCAGTAAATCGTGGACCGGATGATCTACACCGCGTTGACCGCGATGAACGCGGCGATGGACCGGCAGCGGACGGTGGCGAACAACCTCGCCAACGCCTCGACCCCCGGCTTTCGTCAGGAAGTCTTCGCGGTCACACCGGCGACGCTCAAGGATGGCTCGCTCGAAGCCCGCGCGATGGCGCGCGGCAATGTGCGGGGGGCCGATATGACTGCTGCGCGGGTGGTGCCGACCGGCAATCCGCTCGATGTCGCGCTCGAAGGCAAGGCGCTGCTGGCCTATCAGGCACCCGACCGGCAGGGCGAGGTCTATTCGCGCCGCGGCGATCTGAGGGTTGCGGCATCGGGCGTGATCGAAAACGGCGAAGGCCTTGCGGTGCTGGGCGAAGGCGGCACGCCGATCACGGTGCCTCCGGGATTCAGCATCGCGATTGCCGCCGATGGCGCGATCCTCGCGCAGGATCCGGCAGACCCCAATGCTCAGGCCGAACCGATCGACCGGTTGCGACTGGTCAATCCCGAAGGCAGCCCGCTCGCCAAGGGGATCGACAGCTTTCTCAAAGTGCCGGGTGCCAATGGCGCAAACGGCGTGTTGCCGCCCGATCTGACCGCGCGGCTGACCACCGGCGCGCTCGAACAATCCAACGTCGAAACCGCCGATACGCTGGTGCAGATGATCGAAGCCCAGCGTGCCTTTGAACAGCGGGCCCGGATCATCCGCACCGCAGGCGAGCTTGATGAAGCCTCCAGCGGCCTGATGGCGCTGCGCTGACCTTCCTTACAGGAGACCTTACCAATGCCCACATCGGCCCTCCACGTCGCCCGCACCGGGCTTGAAGCACAAGATGCGCGGATGCGCGTCATCGCCAACAATCTTGCCAATATCGGCACCACGGCGTTCAAACGCGACCGCGCCGATTTTGCGACGCTCGCCTATCAGGAACAGCGCGTCGCCGGGCAGCAATCAACCGGGCAGACGGCCTATGCGGTCGGCCTGAACCTTGGCACCGGGGTGCAGGTGCAGGGCACCAGCCGGATCGAGGCGCAAGGCACGCTCAACACCACCGGCAATGTGTTCGACGTGGCGCTTGACGGGCCGGGCTATTTTCAGGTGGAACTGCCGCCGGGCGGTCAGGTCGGCTTTACCCGCGCGGGCAATTTCACGCTGTCGGCCGACGGCACGCTGATCACATCGCAAGGCTATGCCGTGCAGCCGGCATTGCAGGTGCCCGCAGGCGCGCAGTCGATCGCCATTTCCCCCGATGGCACGGTAAGCGCGATCACCCCCGGCAATTCCGAACCGACGCTGCTGGGGCAGCTCAGCATCGCCAGCTTCGTCAACCCGGCGGGCCTGCGCGCGATCGGCGACAACTTCCTGACCGAAACCGCCGCCAGCGGCCCGGCCGAAATCGGCGCTGCGGGAGAGAACGGGCGCGGTCAGCTGCGTCAGGGAATGCTCGAAGCATCCAACGTCAACGTGGTCGAAGAACTGGTCGAAATGATCGAGGCGCAGCGCGCCTACGAAATCAATTCCAAGATGGTCAGCGCAGTCGACGAGATGCTGCGCAACGCCAACCAGACATTGTGAGACAGATGATGAAGGGTCGAACCCTGTTCCTCGCCGCGCCGCTGCTGCTGTCCGCCTGCATGGGTGCTGGTGGCAGTGGCCCGCAGCCGGGCTTTGCCGCGCCGCCCCCGCCGGGCGTTGCCATCACCGCTGCGACAGCAGGCGATCCGTTCGCGATTCCCCCGCCGCAGCCCGTCAAGGCCAGCGCGGGCGCGATCTTTCAGACCGGGCAGGGTTATGCCGGACTGGTTACAGGCACCCGCGCCCGCGCGCTGGGCGATATGGTGACGATCATTCTGGTCGAAGCGACCACCACCAACAAAAGCACCACCGGGCGCACGGCCCGCGAAGGCAGCTTCGGTATCACCCCGCCAACTTCAGGTCCGCTCGATTTCCTCAACCCCAATGCCCTTAAAGCTGCGGCCGAAGGGTCGTTCACAGGAGCAGGCAATGCTGCGCAGCAAAGCCGCCTGAACGGTGCGGTCGCGGTGACTATCGCCGCAATCTACCCCAACGGCACCGCCGAAGTGGTCGGAGAAAAGCAGATGATGTTCAGTCAGGGCGAGGAATGGGTGCAGTTCGCAGGCCGCATCCGGCTGGTCGATATCGACGGCGATAACCGCCTTGCATCGTCGCAGGTCGCCAATGCGCGGATGATCTATTCGGGCAAGGGCGCAGTGCAACAGGCCAGCCGTCCGGGCTGGCTCAGCCGGTTTTTCGGCATGATTTCGCCGTTCTGATGGGGAGCCTGACCATGTCCAATCTCACCCGGTTACTGCCGCTGCTGCTAGCACTACTGGCGGCGTTCGCTCCCGCCCCGGCACTGGCCGAACGCATCCGCGATCTCGGCCAGTTCGAAGGCCTGCGCGCCAACCAGCTCACCGGCTATGGCGTGGTTGTCGGCCTGCAAGGCACCGGCGACAACAACCTTGCCTATGTCACCGAGGCGATGCGCGGCGTTTCCGGACGCCTCGGCCTGCCGTTGCCTCCCGGCGTCAGCCCGACGCTGCGCAATGCGGCTGCTGTGATCGTGACGGCTGAATTGCCTGCCTTTGCCAAGCCAGGGCAGCGCATCGATATTACCGTTTCTACCCTTGGCCAGTCGTCGTCGCTGCGTGGCGGGGCGCTGATCCTCACCCCGCTATACGGCGCGGACGGGCAGATTTACGCCATGGCGCAGGGCAATGTCGCGGTGGGCGGGCTGGGCGTGACCGGGCGCGATGGTTCGCAGGTGACCGTCAATGTCGCTACCGTGGGGCGGATTGCCGATGGTGCCAGCGTTGAACGCGCGGTCGCCACCGGGTTCGACCGTGCTGGCCCGTTGCGCTTCAACCTCCACAAGTCGGACTTTCTCACCGCCGCGCGCGTGCGCGATGCGATCAACAGCCGTTATCCGGGTATTGCCACCATCGCTGACGGGGTGAGCATCGAACTCGCCTTACCCGATGGCAATGACCTGCGATCCGCCGTCATGGCTGAAATCGAGATGCTGGGCGTGACCCCGGCCCCGGTTGCAGCCAAAGTGATCATCAACAGCCGCACCGGCACGGTCGTGATCAACGACGCGGTGCGCCTGTCGCCCGCCGCCGTCAGTCACGGCAAGCTGGTGATCCGGATTGACGAGAATCCGGCGGTAATCCAGCCCGCACCGTTCAGCCGCGGCGAAACCGCAGTGGAGGAAGCGACCGATATTACGGTTGAGGAACGATCAGATCGGGTGGCCTATATGCCCGGCGCGGCGTCCTTGTCCGAAATTGTCGATGCGCTGAACCTGCTGGGGGTGGGAGCGTCCGATCTGGCCGTTATCCTCGAAAGCCTCAAACAAGCAGGCGCCCTGCAAGCTGAAATGATCGTGTTGTGACCGGCCCGATTGCCCCCCAAGGGCCGGTTGCCCCCCGCAGCCCGGCGGCTGCTCCGGCCCTATCGCCGGAGCACGCCGAGCTGCGCAAGGCGGCGGAGGGGTTCGAGGCGATCATGCTGCGCCGGATGCTTGCCACCGCGCGCGCGTCAAGCTTTGCCGAAGATACCCCGCTGACCGGTGGAGGAATGCAGCAGTTCCAGACAATGCGCGACGAACACTTCGCCGATATCGCCGCCAAAACCGGTGCCTTCGGGTTTGCACGCAGTATCGAGGCGCAGCTTACGCAACACCTTTCAGGGCAAGGGGGTAGCCGATGACGAGCGCAATCTTCACCATCGGACGCAGCGGCCTTTCCGTGGCCCGCGCCAGCATCGAGCTGACCGCGCAGAACATCGCCAATGCCGCCAATGCCGATTTTTCGCGCCGCACCCTTACGCAGGGGGAACTGGTGATGACCGGCAGCATCGGGATCAACGCCGCGGATTCGCTCGGCGGGGTGCGGCCCGGCGTGATCGA